>NZ_WOGU01000019.1:0-45622 GCF_009735315.1 Kocuria sediminis | reverse complement strand
AAGCCCCAGGCGGTGGACTCCCTGCACGAGATCATCGACGCGTTCGACGGCATCATGGTCGCCCGCGGCGACCTCGGCGTGGAGCTGCCGCTGGAGCAGGTGCCGATCGTGCAGAAGCGGGCCATCGAGCTCGCCCGCCGCTGGGCCAAGCCCGTGATCGTCGCCACCCAGGTGCTCGAGTCGATGATCGACAGCCCGCGCCCCACCCGCGCGGAGGCCTCCGACTGCGCCAACGCGGTGCTCGACGGCGCGGACGCCGTGATGCTCTCCGGGGAGACCTCGGTGGGCAAGTACCCGATCGAGACCATCCAGACCATGGCCCGGATCATCGAGGCCACCGAGTCCCAGGCGCTCGAGCGCGTCCCGGCGCTGGGCACCGAGCCGCGCACCCGCGGCGGCGCGGTGACCCGCGCGGCGGTCACCATCGCCCGCCAGCTCGACGTCAGCTACATCTGCACCTTCACCCAGTCCGGGGACTCCGCCCGCCGGCTCTCCCGGCTGCGCCCGGCCCACCCGATCCTGGCCTTCACCCCCGAGCCGCTGGTCACCGCCCTGATGTCCCTGCTGTGGGGCGTGCAGCCGATCCAGGTCGCGAAGGTCGACCACACCGACGACATGACCCGCCAGGTGGACCTGCACCTGCAGGAGCAGGGCCTGGCCGGGGAGGACGACCTCGTGGTGATCTGCGCCGGCTCGCCCCCCGGGGTCGCCGGCACCACCAACCTCGTGAAGGTGCACCGGGTGGGCGACGTCAAGGACGCCGGCGAGCTGCTCAGCGGCCAGCGGCGGCGTGAGCGCGTGGGACCGTGGCGCGAAGCCGAACCAATCCAATAACACCCACCACGAAACGTGAAAGAGATGTCCGCGGAGGGAACCATTACTGCAACACAGACCGTTAGCTAACCGGACTTAGAGATGGTTTCAATAGTTCTTCCGAGGCAGCCGCCGGGCGCAGATGACGGTGATGGCCAAGGTCGCCACGGCGGTGATGGTGGTGGTGCTGCGGTCGTAGCGGATGGCCAGACGGCGGAAGGCCAGCAGCCAGGAGATAGTCCGTTCCACGACCCAGCGGTGCCGCCCGAGTCGTCCGCTGGAGTCCACCCCGATCCGGGCGATGCGGGCGGTGAGCCCGCGTCGGCGCAGGTAGCGGCGCACCCTCTTGTTGTCGTAGGCCTTGTCCGCGTGCAGCTTGACCGGTCGCCGCCGTGGTCGTCCCGGCCCTGGGCACTTGACCGGGGTCAGCCCGTCGAGGATCGGCTCGACCAGCATGGAGTCGTGCCGGTTGGCTCCGGTGATCGCCACCGCCAGCGGCAGCCCGTCGGCGGTGACCAGCAGGTGGTACTTCGTGCCGAGTTTGCCGCGGTCTGTGGGGTTGGGCCCGGTCAGCTCGCCCCCCTTTTGGCCCGGACGCTTACCGAGTCCAGGGAGGCTCTTGACCAGTCGAGGGCCCCGTCCTGCCCGAGCTTCTCCAGGACGGCGTGGTGGAGCTTCTCCCACACCCCGGCCTCCTGCCAGGCCCGCAGCCGGCGCCAGCAGGTGATCCCTGAACCGTAGCCCAGCTCGGTGGGCAGCTTCTTCCAGGCGATGCCGTGCTCGGCCACGAACAAGATGCCCTCCAGGGCGGCCCGGTCATCGACCCGCGGCCGCCCGGTGCGCCCGTTCTTCGCCGGCGGAGGCGGTGGGATCAAGGGCGCCAGTAGCTCCCACAGCTGGTCGCTGAGTAGTCGCCCGGAAGCCGTCTGACTCGCCATGGCAGTCATGATCACGGGCCCGGCCGAGCCTACTCAACGCCTCAGCCATAACTATTGAAACCACTTCTTATGTAACCCCATGGTCGGCATACTCCTACTCATCGAGCTGCGCCAAGGACCACCAACAGCTCAGCTCGCACACGGGCCTGGACGGCCAACCCGGCGATGTCGTAATAGCGCAATAACACGACACACCATGCTGACCGGGGTGTCCCTCCCTTGACGGGGCGCGGCTACCGTGGCATCGCCTGATGCTGGTTTCTTCTCCCCTGCTCAACATCCGTGGTCGCCACGGATTGGTTGCTGGGTCCGTCCGGTAGGGGGTCCGCGTGCACCCGTGGCTAGTCATCCGGGACTCCCCGCGTTCGTAGATGGCCCTCTCGGCCCCGGCCATGAGCACGAGTATCCCCCGCTCCAGCGCATCAGCGCGCGGCCCCGGCATCTCTTTGGAACGCCAGCGAGGACAGGTTAGTGGGAGCTCACGCTGGTGTGTAGCAGTGCTTGGAGGAACTTCGCCGAGGCGCGGACGTCGGCCATCGGTCCCGGCCCGTGAGGTGGTCCGGAAAGCATGGTGTCCTGCTCTAGGACGTACCACCCCCGGTAATCACTGGCCTCCAGTTCGGCGATGATCTCGGGGATGCCGCAGTCGCCGGCCCCTAAGGGAACAAACATTCCTTGCCGGACGCCGGTGGTGAACTCGAGCTCGCCGCGCCTTACTTGCGCGGCGAGCTGGGCATCGACGTCTTTGAGGTGAACGTGCCCGACGCGGGGCGCGTGCTGGCGTACCAGCCCCAGGGGGTTCGTACCACCGATAAGTAGGTGCCCAGTGTCAAGGCAGAGGTCAACGGACGTTTCCTCGAGCAGGCGTTCCACCGCGGCGGCAGACTCGATCATGGTGCCCACGTGAGGGTGCAGTACAGCAGTGATCCCCCGGTCAGCGGATTTTGTTGCGATCTTGTGCAGGTTATCTCCGAGGACGGCCCACTGCTGGTCGTCCATTTGCTGCTTCTGGTCGTAGGAGACGGCTCCGGTGTCGGCCGAAAGCACCAACACCTGCGCTCCGGTGACTTCGAATGCCTGCAGCTCAGCCTCAACGGCTGGCATGGGGTCGTGATGCTGATCGTGGAGAACTACCGGCAGGAAACCGCCGACGGCTTTCAAACCGTAGTGCTCCAGCGCCTGGAGGCGGTCTTGCGGATCCACGGGCAGGAAACCCAGGGGCCCTAACTCGGTGGCGCGGATGCCCAGTTCCGCCATCTCGCCCAGCACCCGTTGAGGGCTCAATTGGTGACCCCAGCCCTCGGCCTCGCACACCCCCCATGAGATGGGGGCAGCAGCCAGGCGGTCGGTAATGGTTGCCATCTAAGGATCTCCTTTGCGGTGATGTCTGTTTTACTGCCGGCAGTGCGTGCTTGGAACTCGGCCATATCGGCTTAGATCTGTCCGTTTCTACAACAGTCGCCGTTGGGACTGACGGGACGCGGGAGGCCTGTGTGGCTGCATCCATTGCTCGGGGGAGACTCCTCGGCTGCAGGAGCCTGCCCCGTAAAAAGGAGACTGCGCCTTGACGTTGTCAGCCCTCGTCCTCTCCGGCGAAGCGTGGGGCCGTTCTTTCGGTGGTCCGGACATTCCGCCGTGTCACCCAGGCTCGGGATGACGGTGCACATAGCGGCTTCCAACGCCGTGGTGGCTGTGGGCGGCTCCGGTTCTTGGCCTTGCACACTTTCGAGAACGCGAGGGGTAGCCGGTGGGGCAGGGTTGGCCGCCCGTCTGGTCTTCCGGTGGTGCTGCAATCGTCACAGGGCAGGGTGGACGGGGGCATGTGGCACCCGTACTGGGGCGCCGGTGGTCAGGGATTCCTGGGCGGCGTCGGCCACGCGGGCGGCGGCCACGGCGTCCTCGGGCGGGCAGGGGTTGGGGCGTTTTCCGAGGATCAGCTCGACGAAGGCCACCATCTCGGCGCGGTAGGCCGCGTCGAAGCGTTCGGCGAAGGTTTGGTGCGGGAGCCCGGAGGGAAAGTCCACACCGGGTTCGGCGGAGCGCACGGCGGTCTTCTCATCGAGGCCCACGGCCAGGGACGCGGCCGAGCCCTGGATCTCCAGGCGTACGTCGTGGCCGGCGCCGTTGTAACGGCTGGCGGAGACGGTGCCGACGGTGCCGTCGTCGAAGGTGACCACGGCCAGGGCCGTGTCGACGTCGCCGACCACCCCGATGGCGGGGTCGCCGTTGTTGGAGCCTTTGGCGTAGACCTCCACAATTTCGCGCCCGGTGAGCCAGCGCAGGATGTCGAAGTCGTGCACGGAGCAGTCGCGGAACAGCCCGCCGGAGGAGGCCAGGAACTCTACCGGCGGCGGGGTCATGTCGCAGGTGACCGCCCGCAGGGAGTGGATCCAACCCAACTCCCCGGCCGCGTAGGCCTCCTTGGCCCGCAGGTAGCCGGCGTCGAAGCGGCGCTGGTGGCCGATCTGCACCGTGCCGCCCTGGTTGTGGATGTACTCGAGTACCGGCAGCGAATCAGCCACGTCCAGGGCCACGGGCTTCTCGCAGAACACGGGGATCCCTGCGTCCACCCCGGCCCGGATCAGGGCGGGATGGGTGGCGGTGCCGGTGGCGACCACGAGCCCGTCCAGCCCTGAGGCGAGCAGTTCCTCCACCGAGGGCAGGTACTCGGCCCCCAGCTGCTGCGCCACCCGCTGCGCGTGCTCGGTTGCCATGTCCGTGAGCTTGAGCCGCACGTTGAAGTCACGCCCATGCAACATTTCATTGAGGGCGGTGAGGTTGGTGGCGTGCATGGCGCCGATGCGCCCGACCCCCACCAGGCCAAGAGTGATGTCCTTCATGATGCTCCTCTGCTGCGTACGAACTCGGTTTCTCGCGGAACCTAATATTGGAACGTTCCCATATCTGATGGTTACAGTAGAGGGGTGACGTAAAGCACGTCAATGCCGCTCGTATCGAGGAGGGTCTTCATGGTCGTGCCATCGCGGCGTCGTGCCGTCACGATCGTTGACGTGGCCGCCCACGCGGGGGTGTCCAAGTCGGTGGTGTCACTGGTGCTGCGCGGAACCGGCTATGTCAGCGCGGACAAGCGCGCCGCCGTCGAGAAGTCCGTCCAAGAGCTGGGATACCGGCCGAACGCCGCCGCCCGGGCCCTGGTCGAGTCTCGCAGTCGCGTCGTCGGTGTCGTCCTGCACGACCTGCGCAACCCGTGGTTCGTGCCCGCGGTGGAGGGCCTCAACGCTCGGCTGGCCGCGAACGGGTTGCAAATGCTGCTGGGTGATTTCCGTCTGGACAGCCGCGGTCCCGGTTCGCTGGTGCCCAAGCTGCTAGAGATGAACATTGAGGGCCTGGTGCTCGTGGGGACCATGCCCGACAGCCCTGTCCTCCGGGAGGCCGTGCGGCAGGTGCCCACGGTCGCGCTGGGCGCCCCCACAGGTCCCCATCCGTCGGTCACGGTGGTGACCAATGACGACGTGGCCGGCGCCGTCCTCGTCGTGGAGCATTTGGTGGGTCTGGGCCACCACAGGATCGCCCATGTCAGCGCTGGTCGTACTGCCGTGGGCTCGGCCCGTGGGCGGGGCTACGAGCAAGCCATGCGCGCGGCCGGTTTGGATGAATGGATTCGATGCGTCGAGGGCGATTTGACTGAGGAGGGCGGCTACCGCGCCGGTCTTCAGCTGCTGGTCGATGAGGACCGTCCCACCGCGGTGTTCGGCGTCAACGACATGACTGCCCTTGGTGTGCTGTCTGCGGCTGAGGAGCGGGGACTGTCCGTGCCCGGGGATCTCTCGGTGGCGGGCTACGACAACATCCCTGTGACCCGTCTGCGGCGGATCAGCCTGACCAGCGTGGACAATGCCAGCCGTGCCGCCGGAGAGAAGGCGGCTGATCTGCTGCTCGACCGGTTGGCCCCCGGACCTGCCCAACCGACCAACCAGTTACTCGTGCCCGTCCTTCAGCATCGGCGCAGCACCGCATCGCCTCCCACGTCACGCTGACAGCACGCACGTGGCCTCCGGCGCAGCAGCTGGCTTCAGTGCGGCCGCAAGAAAACCCTCCCGCACCAGGATCGCCGACTCAACTCCTGCCTTGGGTGATCAGCAGAGACATGGCGTCGGTGCGAATCCGCACCGGTCGAGTGGGGAGGATCTCCTACTACAGAGCGGGAACAAGGTCGGAGTTGTAACGGGCATCGGCGGCGGCCATGGCAGTCCAGAACCGCACCCGCACAAGGTTGCGCCGGGGTGTGGCCACCGAGTCAGTGATCCGTTCCCGCGTGGTCTGCGGATCCATCTGCGCCGGAGCGGCCATGACTGTGAAGCCCATGGACCCCATCGGGGTGTGGGGGTCCCCGTCTCCTCCAGGAGCGTCATGGTTGACTCTGTGACATGAGAAGGAGCGGGTCCTGCCTGGTGGCAGGACCCGCCCTTGCGTGTGGTCGGCGGGATTAGAGCACGACGCTCAAACCCAGGATGAGGACCAGGGAGACGATCGAGGCCAAGCTCATGGCCACGGTGTGGGTCTTGAAGGTGCCGCGGGTGGACAGGCCCAGCATCTCCTTGAACATCCAGAAGAAGTTGCTGCTCACATGCGGCAGGAACAGGGCCCCGGAGCCGGCGGCCAGGGCCACCAGCACGGGGTCGACCCCGAGGCTGCCGGCGATGGGGGCGAGGATGCCGGCGGCGGTGATCGCCGAGATGGAGATCGAGCCCAGGGCGATGTGCAGCACCGCGGCGATCAGCCACACCAGCAGCAGCGGGGGCAGGAAGCTGGAGGTGAAGTAGCCCGAAAGGATGTCGGCCAGCCCGGACTGGTCGATGATCGCGCCCAGGGAGCCTGAGACCCCGGAGAGCACCAGGATTGGTCCGCAGGTGACCAGGCTGTCGGCGACCTCCTTGTCGACCTCGGCCCTCGGGGCGACGGTGCGGGCCAGCAGGTAGGAGGAGCCCGCGCCGAGGAACATTGCGAAGACGGGGTCGGTGATGAACCCCAAGGCGGTCTGCTCGATGCCCAGGGCTCCCAGCAGGGCGCCGGAGGCGACCAGGGTGAGGGTGATGACCACCGGGGCCAGGGCCAGCAGCAGCGGCAGCTTCGTGGTGGGGGCGGTCTCGGCTTCGAGGACCTCGATCTGGGTGTGGGCCTCGGTTGCGTACTCGGTGTTGTGGTCGTGGTGGCCGTGCGGGCGCGCGGCACCGGGACCGTCGGTCTCCTCGGTGCGGGACTGGCCGGCATCGCCGATCTCGGCGATCAGTTCGTCCTTGTCCGGGCTCCACTTCAAGGCCCGCTTGGCCAGAAGACTGAACAGGAACATGGTGACCACGGCGGTGGGCAGCCCGATCACGATCCCCCAGATGAACATCTGGCCCAGGGGCACACCGAGCAGCCCGGCCACGGCCAAAGCGGCGACCCCGGGGACGACGAAGACCAGGCCGACCTCGATGCCGGCGGTCAGGGCCCCACCCATCAGGGCGATACCGCGCGGGCCCAGCTGGGGCGCGATGCGCTTGGCCATCGGGGCGGTGAGCACCAGCACCACGTCGGAGTAGATGGAGGTGAACACGGAACTGAGCGAGACGCTGAAGATGTAGGGCAGACGCTTGGCGCCGAAGGTGCGCATCAAGGTCTCGATGAGGCCCTGCAGGGCGCCGGTCTTGGTGATCAGCGCCCCCATGATGACGCCGAAACTCACCAGCAGGCCGATCTCGGCCATCACCTCCCCGAAGCCGCCAGCGACGGCTTCGGGGGTGTCTCCGGGGCCGATGGTGGTCAGGCCGAGGAAGAAGGTGCCCACGAGCAGGGCGAAGACAGGTGGAACGCGCAGGGCGGTGATCATGAGGACGATGCCGATAATGGCGATCGCCGTCAACAACAGTGTGGCACTCACAGAGTCGCCTCCAGAATCGTCGTCGATCCCGGGTGGGTGGGGGGTCGCACCAGGGGCCTGAATGGTCAGATACATCGAGTGAGCCACACCACAATCGAGCGCGTCCAAGTCCTACAATGTGGCTTGGTGATAGGCAGTCCTTATCAAAAGGGCTCAATGGAGGAGGACCCCGAGGTGGATCTGCGGCAGTTGCGCTACTTCCTGGCCGTGGTGGACGAGGGCGGGGTGCATCGAGCCGCGGAGGCGCTGTTCGTGGCCCAGCCCTCCATCTCCCAGGCCATTCGGGGCCTGGAGAAGGACCTGGACGCTTCCCTGTTCCACCGGGTAGGCCGGCGACTGGTGCTCACCCCGGCCGGGGAGGCTCTGATCCCGGCCGCCCGGGAGGTGATGCACGGGGTGGAACTGGCCCGGTCAGTGGTCGACGCCGTGGACGGGCTGCGCTCCGGGCGGGTGGTGGTCAGTTGCATGCCCTCCCAGGCGGTGAGTCCGCTGGCCCCGCTGGTGGGCCGGTTCCAGCAGCGCTATCCCGGGGTGCACGTAAGCGTGCGGGCGGCGGCCACCACCGACGACGTCACCACCGCCCTGCGGGTCGGAGATGCGGAACTGGGCCTGATTGCGCACCCCACGACGGTGCCCGTGGATGCTGAGCTGACGGAGCTCACCGTCCACCCTCTCCAGACCCAGCACTACGTCTGCGTCGCCCGAGGAGCCGGTGACCTACCGACCGGATCCGGCCCGGTGCGCCCGCAAGATCTGGCCGGGGCTCGGCTGATCGTCGGGCAGGTGGGCACGGGCATGCGCCGGGCGGCCGAGCTGGTGTTGGCCAAGGCGGGCGGCAGCGCGGCGGTGGTGGAGATCGAGCACCGTGAGGCCCTGCTGCCGCTGGTGCTGGCCGGGGTGGGAGTGGCTGTGGTGGCCGAGCCCTGGCGGGGCCTGGCCGAGGCGGCCGGGCTGACGGTCCGGGACTTGGAGATCCCCGAGGCCCTGGCCGTGAATCTGGTGCACCGCCCCGGACCCCTTAGCCCCGCCGCCCAGGCGTTCCTCAACAGCGCCACCACCGCCCCGATCTCCGCCGACTAACCCGTCCACGCCTGATAACCGACGCCTATCAGAGATCCATGGTTTAGGTCTTGGACGCTATCCCCGGCTGGCGGGTGTGATGGATGTCATGACTACCACCTATCGCATCGCCCTCATCCCCGGAGACGGCATCGGCACCGAGGTGCTGCCCCCGGCCTGCGCTGTCCTGGACGCCGTGGGCGCCCGACACGGCCTCCAGTTCTCCTACGACGAGTTCGACTGGTCCTGCCAGCGCTACCTTGCCGAAGGCGCCATGATGCCCGCCGACGGCCTGGAGCAGATCCGTCACCACGACTCCATCCTCCTCGGGGCCGTGGGCTGGCCCGGGGTCCCCGACCACGTCTCCCTGTGGGGGTTGCTCATCCCGATCCGCCGCGACTTCCGCCAGTACATCAACCTGCGCCCGATCAAGGTCCTCGACGGGGTGCCCAGCCCGCTGCGCCCGGAGATCCTCAAGGATGGCGTGGACTTTGTCGTCGTGCGGGAGAACGTCGAGGGTGAGTACTCCGAGATCGGCGGCCGGCTCAACCGCGGGTTCCCCGAGGAGATGGCCGTGCAGGAGGCCGTGTTCACCCGTGCCGGGGTCACCCGGGTGCTGGACTACGCCTTCGACCTGGCCGGACAGCGCCGCGGGGTGCTGACCTCGGCGACGAAGTCCAACGGCATCGTGCA
The DNA here is from genome assembly GCF_009735315.1 of Kocuria sediminis. Lineage (NCBI taxonomy): Bacteria > Bacillati > Actinomycetota > Actinomycetes > Micrococcales > Micrococcaceae > Kocuria > Kocuria sediminis. The sequence goes on along the minus strand of NZ_WOGU01000019.1, from coordinate 36,235 downwards.
CACCATGCCCTTCTGGGACCAGCTGGTGGCCGAGCGCTCCGCTCACCATCCGGGCGTGCGCTGGGACCAGGAGCACATCGACGCCCTGGCCGCCAAGGTTGTCCTCGACCCGGCCCGCTTCGACGTCATCGTGGGCTCTAACCTTTTCGGCGACATCCTCTCGGATCTGGCAGCGGCCATCGCCGGCAGCATCGGCACCGCCCCGGCGGCCAACCTCAACCCGGAGCGGGAGTTCCCCTCGATGTTCGAGCCCGTCCACGGCTCCGCCCCGGATATCGCAGGGCAGGGGGTGGCCAACCCGCTGGGAGCGATCTGGTGCGCCTCGATGATGCTCGACCACCTCGGCCACCCCGAGGCCGGGGCCGAGGTGCTTCAGGCGGCCTTCGGGGTACTGGCCGAAACCTCCGTGCGCACCCGTGACCTGGGCGGTACGGCCACCACGGCGGAGTTCACCCGCGAGGTCCTCTCACGGGTGGGCGCCCACAGTGTCGTCTGAGCCCACCGGCCGTCGCCCGGCGGTGTTGGTGGCCCCGGACAAGTTCAAGGGCTCGCTCACCGCCGGGCAGGTCGCCCAGCATCTAGCCGAAGGCCTGCACGAGTCAGATCCGGGGATCGAGGTTCGGGTACTACCGCTGGCCGACGGGGGCGACGGGAGCGTCGCCGCCGCCCTGGGCACCGGGTACCGGCCGGTGACCGTGCCGGTCACCGGCCCCACCGGGCACCCAGCCACCACCACGATCGCCTTCGACGGCACCACCGCCGTGGTGGAGGTCGCCACCACCGCCGGGCTGCAGATGCTGCCCGCCGGCCGTCTGGCCCCCCGGGAGTCCAGCAGCATCGGGTTCGGCCAGGCCATCCGGGCAGCCCTGGAACACCGCCCGGCCCGGATCGTGCTGGCCCTGGGCGGCAGCGCCACCACCGACGGTGGAGCCGGGATGCTGAGCGCCCTCGGGGCAGTCTTCACCGACCGGTCCGGGCGGCCGTTCACGCCCACCGGGGCCACGCTGGACCGGATCGCCGACGTGGACCTCACCAGAATGGTCGACCTGGAAGGCGTGGAGCTGATCGCGGCCATCGACGTGGACAACCCGTTGTTGGGCCCTAACGGGGCAGCGGCCGTCTACGGCCCGCAGAAGGGCGCCACCCCCGACGACGTCGAGGTACTGGAATCCGGGCTGGGGGCGCTGCTCCGGCGCTTGTGGGAAGCGGGCTGGCCGGCCGAGGCGGCTGCTGGTGTCCCCGGGGCCGGTGCCGCCGGCGGCCTCGGCTGGGCCGCCATGCTGATGGGGGCCCGGATGGTGTCCGGAGCCGGATTCTTCCTGGACCTGCTCGACTTCGATACCGAGGTAGCCGGGTGCGACCTGGTAATCACCGGGGAAGGCAAGCTCGACACCCAGACCCTGGCCGGCAAGCTGCCCCTGGTGATGGCCCGCCGTGCCACTCCGGTCCCGGTGATCGCCGTCGTCGGGCACAACGCCCTGGGGGTGGACAACCTACCCATCCACGGCATCAAGCAGGTCCACGCACTCAGCGCCATGACCGAGGCCGACAGCGCCAGCGACCCTGAGCTGTCAGCGGCCCTGCTGCGCGAGACCGGTCGGACCATCGCCCGCACCCTGGCGCCGGTCCCAAGCAGCACAGAAACCGCACACGCCTTATAGGCACACCGACGCACAGGTGGCCCGGCACTTCCAGTGCCGGGCTACCTGGCATCCGCCATCTCGACTGCCGCTAACCGGGCCATATGTAAAGCGGAGCGGCGATGGGACTGCCGCACCGATCGGTGACACCTATTGGTGCGGCAGTCCCGTTGCAGTGACCCTGGGGGTGCCGAGCCCCAAGGTTGCTGAAGCGAGCACTTTACTTGCTGGCTTGACCGCCACTCAGCCACATCAGCCAAGACTCAACTGACGAAACGGCTCTCAACGCCCCCACCAGGGTTGGGATGTCCCCCGGCTCGGCAGTGGGCAGGACCTGCAACACCACACTGCGGGCCTGAGCCCGCTCCTCCTGAGTGATTACCAGCCCCACCAACGCCTTCACCAGGTCTACGATGCCCCCCGGCTCGGCTGTGGGCAGGACCTGCAACACCACACTGCGGGCCTGAGCCCGCTCCTCATCAGTGATCCCCAACTCCACCAAGAACTCCACCAGGCGTCCGATGACCCACGGCTCGGCAGTGGGCAGGACCTGCAGCACCACACTGCGGGCCTGAGCCCGTTCCTCCTCAGTGATTACCAGCCCCACCAACGCCTTCACCAGGTCTGCGATGGCCCATGGTTCGGCGGTAGGCAGGACCTGCAGCACCACACTGCGGGCCTGAGCCTGCTCCTCCTCAGTGATCCCCAGCCCCACCAAGACCCCCACCAGGCCTGCGACGCCCCCCGGCTCGGAGGTGGGCAGGACCTGCAGCACCACGCTGCGAGCCTGAGCCTGCTCTTCCTCGGTGGGTCCCAGCCCCACCAACACCTCCCCCAGGCGTTCGAGGCCCCCCGCGGCGATGGGCAGAACTTGCAGCACCACACCGCGGGCCTGAGCCCGCTCCTCCTCAGTGATCCCCAACCACCCCACCAAGACCTCCACCAGGTCTGCAACACCCCACGGATTGGCGGTGGGCAGGACCTGCAGCACCGCACTGCGGGCCTGAGCCCGCTCCTCCTCAGTAAGCCCCCGCCCCACCAACATCTTCAACAGTTCTACGACGACCCCCGGCTGGGCGGTGGGCAGGGCCTGCAGCATCACGCTGCGGGCCTGAGCCTGCTCCTCCTCGATGGGCCCCAGCCCCATTAAGACCTCCACCAGGCGTAGGACGACCCACGGCTCGGCGGTGGTCAGGGCTTGCAGCACTACTCTGCGTTCCTCGGCCAGTTCCTCTTCAGTGATCCCCAGCCCCACCAACGCCTTCACCAGGTCAGCGATGGCCCATGGCTCGGCGTTGGGCAGGGCCTGTAGCACCACGGTGCTGGCCTGGGTCCGTTCCTCCTCGATGGGCCTCAGCTCCACCAAGACCCCCACCAGGTCTGCGACGCCCCCCGGCTCGGCGGTGGGCAGGACCTGCAGTACCACCTTGCGGGCCTGAGCTCGCTCCTCCTCGATGGGCCCCAGCCCCACCAAGACCTCCACCAAGCGTAGGGCGCCCCACAGATCAGTGGTGGGCAGGGCTTGCAGCACCACGCTGCGGGCCTGCGCCCGCTCCTCCTGAGTGATCCCCAGCCCCACCAAGACCTCCACCAGGTCTGCAACACCCCACGGATCGGCGGTGGGCACGGCCTGTAGCACCATGGTGCGGGCATCTGGGTTGGAGCGCGTCCAGTGGGCGGATCTTGTCACTAGGTCAGGAGCCCTAATTGCGTTGCTCGTACGGCACTCGTGGAGCACGTTCTGGTGTTCTGGGCTCCACTCGTCGGCTTCGGATTCCTGGGCAATGGCCAGGAGGAGCTGGTCGATCTGGTTGCGCGCCTCTTGTCTGGCCGGGTCCGGCGCAGGCTGGGCAACCCGATCCAGCAGATGTTGGAAGAGGGTTCCTTGTTGCTGCTGGTTGTGGGCGACGATCGCTGCGGGGGCTGCGACCTTCCAGTCTGGATCGAACCACAGGTGCGGGAGCAGCAGGCCTGCTGCTTCGCTGGCATCCAGGGTGGCGATGTGCTCGGCGACGAAGTGTTCCAGGAATGTTCGGTGCACGAAGCGGCGGGTGATGTTTCCTTCGCCATCCGCGGCTGTCTTCGGCACCATATGGTCAATGGCGCGGCGCTCAGCCTTGCGCACCGTGGTGGACGGGGTGAAGCTGTCTTCCCACACGCCCAACTCGACGTCATTGGTGCGATCGCAGACCGCCTGCCACGCCCAGTTCCTAAGGAGTTCCTCGCAGTAGCCCCAGTCGGGGGCCGCGTCGAGTCCGGGGTGATCAGCGGTCCACCTACCCAGAAGCAATCGCCGCGCCAGACGGTCGTAGAGCTTTCGGCGCCGAGCCGGCAGAGGCTCGGCCCCTGCTTTTGGGTCCTCGGCCAGTAGGCAGTAGAACGTCAACATCAACGGCACGACCGCAACCCGGGCCAATTCAGCACGGCCGCGGATCTCTCGGATTAGCGCCTCGCCACGAGTGGGATCTGCCGCTTCGACGAACCAGTCGCGGATGAAGGTCTGCACGTCATCGGGGTAGGTGAGGTCACACAGCGTCACCACCCGCGGCGTGGAAGCTGATACTGAGTCGCCACGGTAGGTGGCGTCCCAGGCAGCCGGACGACTGGTCACCACGACCCGCCAGCCTCCCGGCAGCCCACGGAGCACATGCAGCCGGGGAGCCTGGGCGGTTTGGTCAGCGGCCTCGTCCAAGGAGTCCACCACCAACAGCACCCGGGCCTGAGGGCGCAGAAACGCCCGGCGAAGCCGACCAGCGATGTCGCCGTCGCCGGGATCACTGTGCCCCAGGCTAGAGGCGAACGATGCCTCCACCAGCGACTCCCGCGGTGAGCCACTTTGCGCTTTGACCCACTGCTCCCAGGTGGTCAGCAACGGCAGCTCCACCTCATCTAGGCCGGCCCCGTCTTCCAGCTGGGACAACGCTGTCTGCGCCGCCTGGCGGGCATAACGGCGGGCTAGCCAGGTCTTGCCCGCACCGGGTCCGCCCAGCACCACCAACATCTGCTGGTGTGCCAGCGCCTCCTCGGCTGTCAGATAATCTCCGCCTGTGGCCGGATTCGCCTGCTCACGCACCCTCAGGTGCCTTTCCAACGCCGCCGCCTGCCTGTCGTGGTGCCAGACGGACACGTTCCAATCGGCGATCCTCGTGCGCAGGTAGGACATCACCTCCGATACGGTGCTCGGTGCCACGAGGGACTCGACCAAATCGCTAAGCTGAAGATGAATGATTCCCGCCATGTCCTGGGCTGCCGCCGCGTGGGCATCGATGCGATCGCGCAGCGCCTGGAACACGGGAATCAACACGTCGTGGTTGGCCTGCAGCTGCTTGATCAACGCCTCGTAGGTCACCGCAATGCTGCGGGCGGCGACCTCATAGTGCTTTTCCGTCCCCCAGTACCGGTCCTTCTTCCTCGCCGAGGCCATGACCTTGTTAGCTGCCTGCCTCGGATCGAACCTCAGTTCGGCGAGTACTTCGTTGGAGAGCCCAAACTGCGCAACCGTCACGGTCGCCAGCGTCAACCCGAGCTCGAGCTCCTCATCGGTGAAGCGTTCGCTGCGCGCCCACATCGTGATGGCTTCAGTAACCACTTTGCGCACCTGCCGTGGTTGGTCATCCTCCTCGTACCGCCCTTGGGCGTACTTGACCACTTCTGACAAAGCAGCGCGACCCATGACTAGCGGACCACCCAGCGCCGCGATCGCCACCGTGGCCAAGGACCCCGCTAACTTGCTCGATCGTGACATCGACACCTGCCTTTCCCGCAGTGGCATTCACAGACATCATGCCCGCTTGATCACCTGCATGTCCGAACCCCAAGCCATCCTGTACGGCGATGCAAGGTTTCGCCGCCTCGGCGCCATCCCCGGCACACACCCCTCGAAGAAGCCCGTTACCCGTTCATGCGGTGGTGGTCGGGAGCTCTCGGATCCGCCGGTAGAGGGTCGCCCTGGACATGCCGAGGTCGCGGGCGACCTGGGTCGCCGGCTCTCCGCCGTCGATCAGCCGCAGCGCATTACGGATCTGGGAGTCGGTGAAGGTCTGGCGCCGCCCCCCGAGGTCCTTTCCGGCCGCCCGGCGTTTGGCGACCGAGTCGCTGATCCGCTCCCGCTTGATCTCCAGTTCCATCTGCGCCAGGGCGGCCATGACGGTGAAGACCATCGAGCCCATCGGGGTCGCGGTGTCCACGTCTCCCCCACCCAGGTTCAGCACCCGCAACCCGGCACCTCTGCCCCGCAGCGCCTCGGCGAAGGCCAGCATGTTCTGCGTCGACCGCCCCAGACGGTCCAACGTGGTGATGACCAACGTGTCGCCCTCCTCGAGCGCGGCCACGGCCCTGTCGAAGGCCGGACGCGATGCACGCCCTCCAGACACTCCACTGTCGACATAGACGTCGTCACGCCGCACGCCGGCGGCCAAGAGGTCAGACACTTGACGATCTGCGTCCTGTTGCCGCGTCGACACCCTGGCGTATCCGATCAGCTTCCCCACGTCCACCCCATCTGTCTCGCAACCAACGTTGAGTATCCGATTCTAGGGGTACAGAAAAAGCACAAGGATGCGAGACAGGCCGAACCGCGGAATCATGCGGGTGCAAATTTCCCGGACGAGACGTCTCGCATCCCTTGCTTTCTAGTACAGGCGTAGAGGTGGTCAGCGGCGGTTGCGACATGGAGGACGTCTTCGTCTGGGTCAATCGGTGGGATCGGGAGTGACCCGCATCATGCGGATTTCTCGCACACCGCCCTCCACCTGCGACGTGCCGTCCGGAAGGAAGCCGTGCTTCCGATAGAAGGCCTGCGCCCGTGGATGGGGATCGGCGACCCACAGCACCACCGTCTCGTGGGGGTTCACGACAGCGTCCAACAGTGCCACCCCGACACCGGTTCCGTGCTCGGCCGCGAGCACGTACAGCACATAGAGCTGCTGGCTCCACCCGGATTCTGGGTTCTCCGGCGGGCCCGCCATCGCGACCCCGATCACCGCGCCATCGCGTTCAGCCACCGCGATGCGCTTCGCGCGGTGACGCTCATCGACCAAGGCCGTGGTCCAGAACCGTTCGCGGGCCTCAATGAGTCCCGGATCATCCAGCACACGGTCGGGCATCACCCCGCGGTACGCCTCCTGCCATGAGCGCATGTGCATTGTCGCCATGGCAGCGGCGTCCTCGGGCCGTGCGGGGCGGACCGTGACCGTGGAGTCCATGGGTCGGCCCTCTCCCGAACAGGGGCTCGGACTGGTGACGTCGAGCAGCAGTATGACCTCACCAGCGACGATCGGGCTGCGGTGAGCCCGCCGGTGAAGCTTCAAGCCGTCCCGGTGCGGCATGAAGCCGGGACTGTCGTACCACCCTCCTGCGGCTTCCTCATCGTCTTCGGTCCGGGGCGAGTGTTAAGGCCGCTGCTGCCGGTGCGGACCGGCGGACCGCGCCGTAAGGGCATCGGTCCAGCAGCTGGTGGAACGGTACCGCCGCCAGGGCTGGAGGGCCGCGCCGTCGGGCGGGCCATGGTCCTGGGGCGGCATCCGGCGGCTGCCTCGTCCGCACCATCAGCATCGCCCGTCATGGTGGGCAGAGCCGCCTCAGCAGGCGCACACTGGAGGCAGCATCCCATCCGATCGCTGGTCGGCACCGGCGGGGACCGATGGGTGCGCAACCCCTCGTCTTCCTGTAGGAATCGGGGTGATGTCGATGAACCTGCTCAGTCAGGTCGCTGCCGGGGTCACGGTAGCGGGGCTGGTCTTCGCCTTCGTGCTGGAGGTTTTCTTCCACCGGGATCCGCGCACGTACTCCTTCACCCTCATCCGCCCCCAAGACGTGCCGGCCGTGCGGCTGTGGGTGATTTTCATCGGCCTCTACAACCTGTGCTTCGCCGCCGGGATCGCCGCGGGACTGCTCCTGCTGAATGTCGGGTCGATCGGGGCCGGCCGCGCCTTGGTGCTCTTCGGGTGCACCAGCCACATCGTGCTGGCCATCCTGTTCCCCTTCGTGGAGCGGCGCCTGTGGCGCAACGCCCTGATGGAAGGAATACCACCGCTGACGGCTGTTCTGGCCTATCTCGCGTGGGGTTGACAATGCAAGGAGCGCTTGGAGCACGGTCTCAGCAGAACGGGGCGGGCCGCTCCGATCGCGCTGCGCCGATAGCGCGCACCGGTGAGCACGGTGACCGGTGCAGCTGATGATGGTCTTGATCGGCCGGCGATCTCCACGAGGGCAGCTCACCCGCCCAGAAAAGGATCATGCCGAGCAGCCGCCGGCCGCTGCGCGCGTCGGCCCGCCGGCATTCGCTCCCCTGGATGTCTTGCACCAGGACGCCCCGCACCCCCTGCAACTGCAAGACCCGCCAATGCATCGAAAGCTTCTACGACGCGGTCTCTCCCGTCGAGAAGCCGTGACCAGGCGCAGTGTCAGCCGGTGAAGCGCTCATAGGCACTCTGCCGGGAGGCGTTCAACGCCCAGCCGACGCCGGCCCACGAGGCCCCGCTTCCGCGGGCGTCCTCCACGGCATCGTGCAGCGCCACGCCGGCCCCGCGCTCGAGCAGGCGCAGCAACCTCATCCGCTCCAAAGCGCGGTCGGTGCTCTCCTCGGTCTTCGCAGTCGCCCAGGCATCGGCCGCCATGCGCAGGAACTGAGCCACCGCCGCCCCGTCACGGTCATCCACCGGCACGGACTGATCGGCCAGGGCGGCCCCCAGCACCCGCGCCGCGTGCGGGGCCGTCACGCCCTGCTGTCCATCGTGCTCGAGCACGCCCACCTCCGGGGTGTCAGGGAACCCTGACACTGTCAGGGCTCCTGACATCACCGGACCATCAAGCACTTGTCCCAGGCCCGGAGTGCGCAGGGTCAAGTCCCGGACCTCAGATGGGCATACGTTCTAAGGGCCCGTATCTTTCGGGCTTGCCATGACCGAAGAGCACGAGCCGGGGACGCAGGTCTGCCAGTCTGCGCATGGATTGGCGGTTGACGTCCGGCTTCCAGGTCAGAAAGCCCGGTGGCTGGGACGGCCGTCGGATGTTGAAGAAGACGTCCCCGCACAGCAGCACGGCGTCCCATTCGCGCCACAGGGCGATGTGCCCCGGTGAGTGCCCCGGGACTTCGAGCACGGTGAATCCTGCGACCTCGTCCCCTTCGTGCAGCACGCGGGTGACCGGGTGGCCTGGTGCCAACGGGAACTTGCCCATCAGTCGAGCCAGCCGGCCCTCCCCCGTTGCCGGAATCGCAGTCTCGATGGCCTCGCGGTCCGCCACGCCGGCCCAGAGCGGGATGCCCAGCCTGGTGCACACGGCACGGGAGGACCCGAAGTGATCAGGGTGGCCGTGGGTGATGAGGTTCGCCTGCAGGTCACGGCCGGTGACTTGGCGCAGGACACGTCCTCGAGCGGCGAGGGTGCCGGCGTCCACCAGGATGTTTTCCACCACGTAGACGTTGATCTGATTCCGGGGAAAGTCAGCCAGCTGGCTCACCCCCGGGGCAAGCTCCAACACGGAACACCTCACTCGCCGAAGGCGCACTCCTTGGTTGAAAGGATGAGCCGCCGGCGCTCTGCCTTCAAGGCTGCACCAGGGTGTGACCCGACAAGACCACCGGTCATGCACAGGAGCCCGGAAACACGGACGAACCGAAGTCGACCGCTCAGCCCCGGCCTCACAGTCCTGACCGTGCAGTGGGCTTTGAAGGATGACAGGACACCGAGTTCTTCGGACGAGACGTCCCGCATCCCGTGCCTCGAGGGACGGCTCGTCGTCATACTGCTCAGCTTGCTTCGATAGTTATCGGCTTGGCGCCTACTCTGGAACATCACCGTCGAGCTCCCTGCAGCTCGACGGCACGGTCTAGCCCCAGGCCGCCACCCCCTTGATCCCTGAACAGGAATTGCTCATGACCCCCTCCGCCGCCGGGGCCCTGGCCGTCGAGTTGCGCCCCCACTCCCCCCTCCACTGGATCGCCACCTACTACCCCATGGTGGACACCCCGGCCGGTCGTTGGGCCGACGTGACCTGGGAACTGCACCAGCGTCTGATCCCCACCAGCGAGGCAGCTCCCCAGGCGGCGCGGTGGTTGGATCTGCGCAGCCCCGACCCCGGCCACCCGGGCTACACCGCACACCGGGCCTGGGCCGTCGAGCTGGCCGCCGGCTACACCGCAGCACTGGCCGTCTACGAGGCCGAGGCCATCGAGGCGCCTTCGACCCCGCAGGCAGTGCAGCACCTTCGGGCCGGCACGGTCGTGATCCCGGCCGGTCAGCTCTCCGAGTGGCTGCTCGACGATCTGCAGAACGAGACCTCAGACGTGCGCGGCTGATCCAGCCCCGACCGGACACGCCGCTGGTAACGATGGCCATGGAACGCACCTGGCGTGCACCTGCTCGCGGTGGAAACTACCGTTGGGACCCACAGGAGGCGGTGAAGCAGCCCGCCGCTCCTCTTCACCACGCAGGCTCCTCGTCGGGCCTCGACGTTGAAGGAGTCCCCCGTGCTCGACGCCCTCGTTGCCCAGCAAGCCCGCCTGCTGCACGACACCCTGGTGGGAGCCGGGGTGTCGGTGCCTCAGCTGTGGTGGCACTACTTCAGTCTGGGCGGCAACGCCCGCCAACTGGAAGTCGACGCCTACGTCCACCTGGCTCTGCACCTACCGGCCCCCGATCGTCTGCTGCTCGACCAAGCCGCGGAGGAACTCCTCACCGACTGACCCCTGCAACAGCCCGACGAGTCCGAGACGGTCCCTTTCCCAGGGATGCACGCTGTCAACGACGTCGCATCTGCGCAGTATTCGCCCGTCGCCGACCGTTCTGCTCATCCCACCGGACTACGAGGTGACCGGTGTGCCCCCACATGTCGTGCGACAGTCGTCGGCGCGGCGAGCCTGAGGTGAATACTGCGGGACAGGCAGCTCAAGACGACATGGCAGGACTTCCATCGACGTCCCCGCAACGGTGGACACTGGCTGTCCCCGGCCCGCGGCGCGAGGGACATGGCAATCGCTCCCGCTTCGCGTCTACCGACTCCGAGTGTGGCGTGATCTGCACGGGAGGGCCGACCCGGTCGTAATAAACATCGACTCTCATGGACCTAAACCGTGTCAAAATTTGCAGAAGCTACGTTTCGTGTGGGGCGTCCCCCTCGCCCTTTCTTCGCCTCATGTGACATTCGGAGGTCATCATGAATCAGCTGTCGGTCCTGCTCCTTACCACTCCCATCCTGCTGCGGCACCGTGCCGAGGACGTGCTCGTCAGGCGTCAGAACGACGTCGTCTGGGCGTTGATCGTCATCCCGATCGCCGTTGTCATCGCCCTGGGACTGATCACCGCCTGGTTCATCTACTGTCAGCGGAAGGGCATGTGGCCGGCCATGGACATGCCGTCCTGGAACTCCGGTGGCACCTGGAAGCTCTACTGCAAGAGATAAGTCCCCTATCGGCAGGCAGCACTGTGGAACCCATGCGTTACGTCTGTAGAGCCGAAGGTATCGGCAAGGACTACGGCACCTTCCAGGCCGTACGAGAACTCTCGTTCGGCCTGTCACCGGGGGAGATTTTCGGTCTTCTCGGCCCGAACGGTTCGGGCAAGTCCACCACCCTTCACATGCTCACCGGGCTCTTGGCGCCCAGTCGAGGGCTGGTGGAAATCCACGGTGTCGACATCCGGGACAAGGAGTCCCGACGCTGGATCGGGTTCGCCCCCGATGACCTGCCGCTGCCCATGTCGCTGACGGGGTGGGAGTATCTGCAGTTCCACCACCGGCTCCGCCGCCGTGACGACCAGTACACGGCGGCGGAGCTGGGCGACGTGCTGGGCCTCACCAAGGCACTGAGCCGCTCGATCAGCGACTACTCGCACGGCATGAAACGCAAGTTGCAGCTGATCGTGGCCGTGATGCACTCCCCGAAGCTCCTGGTGCTGGACGAGCCCTTCCGGGGACTCGACCCGGAAGCCGCAGCAGTGCTGCGTGAGCTGCTGACCGTGTTCGCCGCCGCCGGCGGGTCTGTCCTGATAGCCACCCACGACATGCTGCGGGCCGAGCAGGACTGCGATCGGGTGCTGATCCTCCACCAGGGAGAACAAGCGGCCCTGGGCAGCCCACGGTCCTTGCGAGAGTCCTTCGGGGATCTCGCCACCTTGGAGGACGTCTTCCTCCATGCCACCCATCTCGATCAGCTCCAAGCCCAACGCCGAAAGCAGCTGCACGCGGCACTGGGCGCCACGAATCACTAGGGAGAACTGTCATGAAGAAGACCTCTGCGGTCATGGGAGCAGCACTGACAGGCGTGGTCGGCGGCGTCGCGGTCGCCTTCCTGCTCTGCGTGGCCACGGCGGCTGTGGCGCTGGCCAACGGCAGCTCCGCGTCCCTGCCCGGGCTGTTCTCCGCGTGGGCAGGGACCGAGAACGGCGCATTCGCTGTGGAATTCCAGCCGAACGCGATCGGACTGCTCGTCGTGGTGGGCGTGTGCGCGCTGCTGAGCGCCGCGCTGACCGCTCGAAAGCGTGAGGACCCGCTCGGGGCCGAGGGCTCGCACTGATGGACGCCGTCACCGTGGCTCAGACGGCGTTCGTCGCCTGGGCGCGGGAGACGGCCGCTCAGTTGCGTCTGACCGTGTCGACGGTCAAGACGCTGGCGGTGACGGCGACGGTCACAGCCTTCACCTTCGGGGTGCTGCTCGCCGTGCTCTCGGGTGGCTCCGGACCGGCCCAAGAGCTGGGGCTCACGGCCGGAATGCTCTCCTTCATCCTGGGTGGGGCATTTCTGACGGTGAGCTTCCTGACCGCGCTGTTCGCCATGCTGGCCCCGCCGCGCAATGCCCTCGCCACCGTGCTGGACATGCTCCCGGTGTCCCGGCCGGCTGCTTTTGTGGGTCTGCAGGCCCCGGTCCTGACCCTGTCCTATGTTCTGGCCGTGAGCTTGGTGATTCCATCGATCGCCGAACTCTGGCGCGCGAGCAACGGCGGAGACACCGGTGCTGCGCTGGGAACTGCAGCGCTGCTGCTGTTCATGACCTGCTCTCAAGTGCTGATCCTGGCCGTTTTCCAAGGGTTGGGATACCTCTTCCGACGATGGCTGCGGCTGCCTCGGTACTACGCGTCGACCTTCGCCGGAGCATCCTGTTTCGGGCTCGGCCTCCTGCTCGTCGGCACGGACGTCCTGCCCTTGCCCAGCACCTTGGAAGAGCACGCCCGGGGCCTACGGGACCTGGCACCGCACCGCGTCTGGAGCCGGGCTCTGGTCCCGTTGTGGACCGGCACCAACGTGTCGTGGCCGGACGTGCTGATCGGGGCGCTATGGGCGCTCATACCGCTGCTTCTCATCCTCCTCGTCGCCCGGACCGACATCGACAACCAGCACGACGCGACCCTGCGCCTGCTGGCCAACGCGCCGGTGCCCTCGAAGCGAGTGCTCGCCGCCGCGTACGTCGATGCTCTGCAGCTGCTGCGGACGCACCAGTTCGTCGTGCTCGTCCTCTTGCTCATGCTGTCCCTGGGGGGCCTGGTCCTGCTGGCTCAGCACCCGGAGGTCGGCTTCATCACTCCTGTGGTGGCACCGGGTTTGGCCGTTGCTCCTCTGGCCCTGGGCATGCAGTCCTACGGGGCGACCGCAGCAACCCACTGGTTGCCGCGCCACCTGACGGCGCGGCCGACGGCCTGGGTGCTGCCCAAGCTGCTCAGCTCGGCGACGATCGCCCTGATCGTGACGGCGGTGTTCATCAGCGCCCTCTTCGCCGCGGACCTTCTCGAGGTCCAGCAGTGGCCCACCCTGGCCGGCAACGCCATTCTCCTGTGGGAGGCGGCCATGATCGGCGGCATCCTCGTCCCCTTCAGCCGGGAACAACCTCTGGGCAGCAGCGCCACCGGCTTCACCGTATTCCTGCTGTACGCGCTGACGTCCACCGCCGTGGCCTGGGCCGGCCCAAGGATCGGCTCGGCCTTCGGCGATCTCGCCCACCTCGGGGAGATCACCGCCACGGTGCTGGTAGCGGCGATGCTGGGAGTGCTCATGGCCCGACTCGCCGAACGGGTCTCCGAGGATGCCTGAGCAGTCCACCGCGGCCATCAGGGTACGGCCCGCCCGCGGCCTCCCGGACACTGCCGGGAACTGGGCATATTCGGCGCTGGGGCTCGCTGCCCCCGCCCCGCCCCGGACCCTCGGCCCGGAAAGCGACAGGGAGGAATGGTTGCGCGCAGCGCAGGCCGCTGATCTCGGTCTGGCCTGCATCCACCCATATCCTCCCCGCACCCTCAAAGAGGCTTTCATCCGGTGGGTGCGCCCCCCTGCGCTGCCCACCACAGTCGCGACCGTTCTCGCCGCGGGCCGCACGGCCGCCATCACCAGTGCGTCCCGCACCATGTTGAAGTTCCTGGGGTGGCCCATCGCGGCAACCACGGTGGCGTGGCCGGCTCTGCACGCAGCCGGCCAACAGGTGCTCGCGATCCTCAGCTGCGCCGTCCTGCTCATGCTGGTGTCGCTGGTGGTGCACGAACTCGGCCACGTCGTCGTGCTGCGCGTCATAGCGCCCCGCGCTCCTGCCCTTTTCACCGCTCGGGCCGGCAGATTCCGACTGATCAGGGGAGCCCTGCCCACTCACCAGGACCTCGCTGTCACTCTGGCCGGCCCGGCAGCGCCTTTCATAGTGCCCGCCGTGCTGTTCGCGGTGGCCTCCGGAACCACTGTTCACGTCTGGACAGCACTGGCCATCGCGGTTGCACACGCCTCACTGTTGCTCCGCCCGGACGGTGACGGCGCGATGCTCCGGGCCGTTCTCAGCCGCCCCCGTCCGCATCGGCCGACCTAGGCGCTGTCCCTCGCCCATCTACCCGCTGCAGCTTCCCGCACCGACAACGCCGGGCGGGGTTCAGGCCTCGGTGACCTAGATGGTCACGTTCGGGCAGGTGACAGCCCACGGAGTCAGCGTGGCCGTTTCGGCAGAGTCGACCTTCAGACCCCAGCTGACCTTCACCGCGCTCCCGGGACCATCCCGACTCCGGCATGGCGAGGTCCAGGATGCGCCTCAGCGGACCGGGTGGTCGATGGTCCCGGGCCCCGGCTCCACCCCCATGGCTACCCGGGGTGAGGGTTGCTCTCTTGGTGCAGTCCGTGACACCACAGCCCAGAGATCCTCGGGGTCAGCCCTCCTCGGTGAGGGCTTCCTGGCCTTCCACGGTGGTCTCCGGGTTGTCCTGCGGGGCGGTGAAGGCCACGTCGAGGGTGATGGTCACCTTGTCGGAGACCAGCACGCCGCCGGCCTCGATGGCCGCGTTCCACGTGATGCCGAAGTCCTTGCGGGAGATCGTGGTGGTGGCCGAGAACCCCGCTCGGGTCACCCCGAAGGCGTCGACGACCACACCGTTGAACTCGGTCTCCAGCTCCACCGTCTTCGTGATGCCCTTGATGGTGAGCTCACCGGTGACAGTGCCCTCGGTACCGTCGAAGGCCACGGCGGTCGAGGTGAAGGTCATCGTCGGGTGGTTCTCGACGTCGAAGAAATCCGCGCTGCGCACGTGGTTGTCACGATCGGTGTTGCGGGTGTCGATGGAGACCATCTGGATCGTGGCATGCACGGTCGAGTTCTCGACCGGGTCAGCGACCCGCAGGTGGGCGTCCACCTCACGGAAGGTGCCGCGCACCTTGGAGATCCCGGCGTGGCGGACACTGAAGCCGACCTCCGAGTGGGCGGGATCGAAGGTCCAGGATCCGGGGACCAGGCGTTGCAGCTGGGTGGCGGCCATGGAGAGCACTCCTTCACGGACAAGAACTGCGGAGTCGGTGTCCTGCCACCGTAGGACCACCCCAGTTCCAGAGCAACAGCCCTACCTCTGACAGCGAGGCGTCGTCATTCCCCGTGCGGTGCCTTCCCCCGCTCGGCGCGGCGGCGCACAATCCCACCATGACGACTCTCACGCCCTGCCTGTGGTTCGATACGGAAGCCCAGGAGGCAGCCAACTTCTACATCTCGGTGTTCCCGAACTCCCGGATCACTGATGTCACCCACTACGGAGAGGCCGGTCCGCGACCGGCGGACATGGTTCTGACGGTGGAGTTCGAGCTCGACGGCCATCCCTTCACCGCCCTCAACGGCGGGCCCGAGTTCCGTTTCAGCGAAGCCGTGTCCTTCCAGATCGACTGCGCCGATCAGGCGGAGGTCGACCGGTACTGGGAGGCGCTCACCGCCGACGGCGGGCAGGAGAGCATGTGCGGGTGGCTCAAGGACAAGTACGGGCTGTCCTGGCAGGTGGTGCCGCGCCGGCTCGTGGAGTTGCTCGCCGACCCGGACCCTGGTAGGGCGCAACGGGCGATGGCCGCGATGATGGGCATGCGCAAGATCATCGTTGCCGAGGTGGAAGCCGCCGCCGACGCCTCGTGAGACGGTGCCGGCGCAGCCGGCCTCGACCGCTCGTCTGCGGGCACGGGCCGGTGTACGGTCCCGTCCCGCGCTCTGCTGGTCATTCCGGGTTCTGTTCGTGCCCGTCGAACGGGCGCCGGATAGTGGCCGTGGTCGGCCCGAAGACCACGCCACACCCCTCCAGGAAGGAGATGCCATGGGTGCAGCGGTGATGACGACGATCGACACCGTGATCGAGCCTGAGCGTGAGCCGGAGCTCATCGAGGGATTCCGCCGGATGACGGAAGGACGCCAGCCTGAGGGTCTCATCCGCTCAGAACTGCTCCGGGGGCAAGGTGGTGCGTGGCGGATCCAGACGACGTGGCGGGACCGGGAGGCCCTGCTCGCGCTGCGCGCCAGTGGCGAGACTCCGGCGGCCCTGGCCCTCCTCGACCGGTTGGGAGCCCAGCACTCTCATACCGTGCACACGGTGGAGCGCAGCATCGAGGTGTAGCCGGCCGAGCGCACCGCGAGAGTGCCCGGCACCGACGTCACCCTGTCGGTGAGCACCTCGGACACCACTCATCACTTCTGTGTCCTGCGTGAGGCGGGGCCGACGCATCAGCACGCGCCGCATCAGCCATGGACAGACGGCGGTGTGGTGCTGAAGCGCCAGCGGGCGATCAGCTCACGAGCAGCATGTCCTGAGGCCGGAGGAGCTCGCGGGGCAGGACGGTCACTCTGAGGCGCTCGAGGGGGTCGGCTGCGATGTGGGCCGCCAGATCGAGCCCGGTGAGTGCGGCGATGCGGCGGACGGGCACCTGGAAGGTGCGGTAGGCGCCGAAGGAGAACTCTTCGGCCCGGGCGGCGAACTCCTCCAGCAGCGCCTCTTGGCTGAGCAGATAGGCCGTCACCGTGAGCTGGTTCGTGGTGGTGACCATGGCGACGAGCTTGAAGAACTGCCGGGGCAGGGCCACCCCCCGGTACGGGGGGTCGTCGTCGTGGAGCACTGGGCCGGTGAAGACGCTGACGGCGAGATCACGGTTGTCGGCGTTGTGGAGGATGTAGTCCTCCAGTCCTGCCCACAGGGTCTGGCCGGCGTTGAAGTCGTGGTGCTGCGGGGTGGCGTTGGTGAAGTGGAAGGTGTCGTCGTTGGCGGCCCGGGCCAGCGGGCCCCACGCCGGGTCCAGGCGGCGCACCAGGTGCCCGCGGTCGAGCTGGTTGTCGCGGTAGAGGCCCTCATCGGTCTGCTCCCCGGGCGGCAGGCGCGGATCGACGATCCAGCGATCGGAGTCCCGCCGCAACCGCGTCGAGGCCCGCCCGTCGATGTTCACCGCCGTGAACAGCGCCAACCGGCGGGGCCGGTGCATGACGATGCTGAAGTGGTGGTACGTGAGCTCGGCCGAGGCGGCGTCACCGAAGGCCTCGCGGCCCGGCAACGGCACGGGCAGTTCCAGGAAGTCCTCCCGGTACCCGCCCCGGTTGCTGTAGTCCGGATCGATGGAGACGGCCTGCGCCCATCCGCCGTCCGTGGCCGGTGGGATGGTCGCCCCCGTGCCGGCCGGGGGACGCTCCTGCTGGCCGTTCCCACCCGGGCCGTCGGCTCCCGGGCTTCCGAGCGGGTCGATCACGACGGTCTCACCCCTTCACGCCGGACCGAGGTCGCTGTGGGCGGTGGTCCGCCGTCCTCGGTCCCGTCCAGCTTCCTCGCACCATCCGGAGCCCGACAAGGCGACCTGGCTACATGACGGATAGGCGCGGCCGCTTCCGACGGTCGAGCCCACCTCGGCGGCGCTTCCACAGGCGATCACCCGCACGACCACGGAGCGCCGCGTCAGGACGGGCGGGGAGCCCGCAGGCCGCACGGCCCGAGAACCTCGGCGGCACGGCGGTGACGTGCGCAGAAGACGTCCGCGTTCGCTCGTTCACAGGACGCCCTGCCGTCACATTGCTCAGCTTGCTTTCATAGTGATCGACTCGGCGCCTAGGCTGGAGCAGCACCACCGGGCTCTCCCCGAGCCCCAGTGCGGTCCAGCCCCGGCCGCCCCCGCGCTCCTCCACCAGCGATCAGAAGGACGGCATGGACCCCTCAGCCCCCCGAGCTCTGGCTGTCGAGCTCCACCCCCACTCCCCCACGCAGTGGGTGGCCACCTACTACCCCATGGTCCACACCCCGTCGGGTCGCTGGGCCGACGTCACCTGGGCGCTGCACCAGCGCTGCATGCCCCCCGCCCCCGAGCTCGCGGCAGCGGCGCGGTGGATGGAGGCACGCGGCTCGGACCCCGACGATCCCTGCTACGCCAACCACCCGGCGTGGAGTGAGGCGTTGGCCGCCGGCTACGCCGCCGCCCTGGCTGTTCTCGCGGCCGAAGCCGTCGAGGAGACCTCGTCCCTCGAGAACCCTGATCAGCTGCGGCAGGCGTCGATCGTCGTCCCGGCCGGACAGCTGGCGGAGTGGGTCCTCGACGACCTCGAGGACGAGGCCGCCCAGGTCCGCGGCTGACCTCTCCGCCGATCCGGCCAGTTCGATCGGTACGGTCGGCACGGCGGACACCCCTGGGGGTTCACCTGCGGAAGGAGGCCCCGCGGTGGTCGTCGGCCAGCCGCGGACCGGCCCCGGTCAGGGCCTCGCGCAGCGTCCGGCCGGCGGGGACGCTCGCGGGGTCCGGCAACAGGCCGCGGCGCCGCAGCTCCGGTGACACCATCGCGGTGAACCGCTCCAGGTCCGCCGGTCGCACGGCCGCCGAGATGTTGAAGCCGTCCACGCAGGCCTCCTCGCGCCAGCGCTCCAGCTCGTCCGCCACGGTGCCGGGAGCCCCGGCGATGACGGGCCCGCGGCCGCCGATGGCCACGAACTCGGCCAGGTCGCGCACCGTCCAGGTCCTGTCCGGGGACAGCGAGGTGAACGCCGCGAGCGCGGACTGGTTGGCGTCGGTGGCCACGTACTCGAGCGGCGCGTCGGGGTCCGCACCGGCCAGGTCGACCCCGGTCCAGCCGCCGAACAGGGACAGCGCTCCCTCGATGTCCACGTGCCGGCGGTACCCTTCCAGCCGGGCGTGGGCCTCGTCGTCGGTCTCGGCGACCACCACCGTGGCCATGGTGAAGGTCTTCACGGCGTCCTCGGCCCGCCCGCGCTCGGCCAGTCCGGCCCGGACGCCGTCGGTCCACCGGCGCACGAGCTGCGGGGTGTTGCCGATGAAGAAGATCGCCTCGGCGTGGTCGACGGCGAACTGCTGTCCGCGCTTGGAGGCGCCGGCCTGGAACAGCAGCGGGGTGCCCTGGGGCCCGGGGTGGGTCAGCGCGTGGCCGGGCACGGAGAACCAGGTGCCCTCGTGGCCGACCGGGTGCGCGCGGTCGGGGTCCACGAAGACCCCGGCCTCGGCGTCGGCCCGCACCGCCCCGGGCTCGAAGGACCCCTCGAGCAGCTTGTACATGACCTCCATGTACTCGTCGGCGCGGTCGTAGCGCTCGTCGTGCGGGATCTGCCGGTCCATGCCCAGGTTGCGGGCGGCGGAGTCCTGGTAGGAGGTCACCACGTTCCACGCCACCCGGCCACGGGTGAAGTGGTCCAGGGTCGCGAAGGTGCGGGCCAGCAGGTAGGGGGCCTCGTAGGTGACCGAGGCGGTGACGCCGAAGCCGAGCCGCTCGGTGGCCGCGGCCATCGCCGGCACCGCGACGAGCGGGTCGAGCAGCGGGTACTGCACTCCCCCGCGGGCGGTGGCCCCGGTCCCGCCGCCGTAGACGTCGTAGACGCCCGGGATGTCCGCCAGGAACAGCGAGGCGAAGCCGCCCTCCTCGAGGGTGCGGGCCAGGGACGTCCAGTACTCGAGCGTGTCGAACCGTGCGACCCCGGCCTCCGGGTGGCGCCACAGGCCCGGTGACTGGTGCACGGGCACCATCATGTCGAAGGCGTTCAGCAGCAGGGGGCGGCTCATGCGGTGGTCCTCTCAGTGGTGGTCCCGGCGGGGGTCCCGGCGGCGGCGCCGACCCGAGCGCGGTCGGGGACGGCTCCGGCGGAGCCGGCGTGCAGGTCGGTGAGCTCGGTGCCGCGCTGCTCGCGGGCGGGGTCCTTCGCGGCCAGGGCGGCGACGACGGAGAGCACGGAGAGCCCGGAGAGGTACCCGGCGATCAGCCACGGGGTGTTCCCGCCGGCGGCGAACAGCAGGGCGGCGATCATCGGCATCAGCCCGCCGCCCAGGACGGTGCCGACCTGGTAGCCGAAGCTGACCCCCGAGTACCGCACGTGCACGGGGAACTGCTCGGCGAACCAGGCCGCCTGCGGCCCGTAGATCGCGTCGTGCACGAGGTTGATGCCGAGCACGACCACGAGCGGCAGCAGGGCGAGCGGTCCGGCGTCGAGGAACGCGAAGAGCACCCAGCCGAAGACGCCGATCGCCGCGTAGGCGGTCACCGAGACGACCTTGCGGCCCACCCGGTCGGACAGCCAGCCCCAGAAGGGGGTGGAGAACAGGCCGATGGCCGAGGCGATCATCACCGCGGTCACGCCGGAGGCGCTGTCCCCGCGCACGTCCCGCAGGTAGGTCAGCATGTAGACCGTCACCAGGTAGTAGACGGCGTTCTGGGCCAGGCGCAGGCCGATCGTGACCAGCAGCGGGCGGCGGTGGTGGAGCAGCAGCTCCCGCAGGGGTGCCGCGGCCACGTTGCCCGAGGCCCGGTGCTCCAGGAACTCCGGGGCGTCGGCCACGCCGAGGCGGATCCACAGCCCGACCGCCACCAGCAGGGCCGAGAGCAGGAAGGGGATGCGCCAGCCGTAGGCGGCGAACTGCTCCTCGCTCATGACGTGCTGCACGACGAAGAACGCCCCGGTGGCCAGCAGCATGCCGGCCGAGGAGCCGATCTGGGTGAAGGACCCGAAGAACCCGCGGTGCCGGGCCGGGGAGTGCTCCACGCTCAGCAGCGCGGACCCGCCCCACTCGGCGCCGGCGGACAGGCCCTGCAGGATGCGCAGGACGACGAGCCCGACGACCGCCCACCAGCCGATCACCTCGTAGGTCGGCAGCAGGCCGATCAGGGTGGAGGCCACGCCCATGAGCAGCAGGGAGGCCACCAGCAGGGCCTTGCGGCCGATCCGGTCGCCCAGGTGACCGGCGACGATCCCGCCCAGGGGCCGGGCGATCACCCCGACCGCGAGGGTGGCGAAGGAGGCGACGATGCCGCCGAGCTCGGTGGCCATGGGGAAGAACTGGACGTTGAAGACCAGTGCGGCGGCGGTGCCGTAGAGGTAGAAGTCGTACCACTCGATGGTGGTGCCGGCGAAGGCCGAGGCCAGGACGCGCTTCTTGCCGTGGACGACGCTGGTGCGTCCCGCGGCGGCCGCGGCCGTGGTCGTGGTCGTGGTGGTCATGCGTCAGGCTCCTGGGGTTCGGTCGGCGTCGGCAGTGGCGTCGGCAGTGGCATTGGTCCTGGCGTCGCCGATGGCGTTCAGGCCCTCCGGCAGGGTGCCGTTGATGAGGTAGTCGCCGAGGGCGCGGGCGCGGAAGGCGATCGGGTTGTGGGTGGCCACGGTCTGGGCGTTGCGCCAGTGCCGGTCCAGGCCCTTGGCCGTGGACGTGGCGGAGGCGCCCACGGTGAGGAACAGGTCCTGGGCCGCGCCGAGCGCCAGTTCCGGCACGGTGACCTGGGCGTGCTCCACGGCGATCTCGGACTCGTGCAGCGCCGCCGGGAGGGTTCCGGGGAACTCCGGCCGGTCGGCGCCGGCGGCCGCGGCGGCGGCGATCCCGGCGTCCAGGGCGCGGGCGGCGTGCAGCACGGCGGCCTCGGCGGCGAAGGCCTTGGCGGAGATCCGGCCGGTGGCCTCCTGGATCAGCGGGTCCTCGCGGAACGGCAGCCCGAGCCCGGTGTTGAAGGTCCGCCGGCGGCCGGCGACGGTCTCCGCGGCGTCCCGCCGGGCGGCGCGGGCGATGCCGGCCAGCACGGCCAGCAGCACGAGCTGGAAGAAGGCGGCCTCGTGGACGGCCTCCGCGCTGCCGGCGGTCCGGTCCAGCACGGCGTCGTCCGGGACCCGCACGCGGTCGAAGACCGCGGTGCCGGTGCCGGTGAGCTTCTGCCCGAAGCCGTCCCAGTCGTCCTCGAGCGTGACCCCCGGGGCGTCCGTGGCGACGACGGCGAAGCGGCGCCCGTCCCGGCCGTCGAGGGCGGCCGAGACGCGGGTGTAGTCGCAGAAGATCGAGCCGGTGGCGTAGAACTTCCGGCCGGTGATCTCCCACCCCTCCGCGGTGCGGCGCAGCACGGTGTTCAGCGTGCCGAGGGCGTTGCCGCCCTTCTCCGTGGAGGCGTTGCCGACGGTGGCCCCGGCCAGCACCCGCGGATACCAGACGTCCTGGATCTCCCGGGGCAGGAAGCGCAGGGACTCCACGAAGCCGGCGTGGGAGCGGTAGAGGTGGGCGATGTTGGAGTCGGCCTCGGCCAGGTCGACCAGCAGCCGGGTGAAGTCCTCGATGCTGACCCCGGGACCGCCGTGGGCCGCCGGGACGCGCAGGGCGCCGAACCCGGCCCGGTCCAGCCGGCCGACCTCCTCGTAGGGCAGCGCGCGCCGGAGGTCCCGGTCCAGGGAGCCGGCGGCGATCTCGGCGAACAGCGGCCCGAAGTGCTCCGTCAGCCCGGCGTAGTCGCCCGGCAGGCCGGCGGAGTTCGTGCCGGCGCCGGGACGGGTGGGGGTCCTCTCGTCCGTGGTGCGGGTCATGCGGTGGTCCTCTCGGTCGCACCGAGGAGTGCCGGCCGTCCAGTCGCGCCAGGGGCGGGCCCGGTCACGACAGCGCCGGGGCGCCGAGGTCACGGGGCAACTGCAGATCCGGGATCTCCATCGGTTCTGGCCTTAGCACCCTGACCCCTGCGAAGGACGGGTTGCTGCGGCGTCGTCGAGCCAGATCTCTCGGCCGCTCTGAATGGGACGCACGACATCGCACCAGAGAGCCGGGGTGCGGAGCCACCTGATGACCGTCCCATGTCATCGTCCGTCACGGGGACGTCACACACGGTCATCTCCTCCCGGGTGGTGTAGGGACCCGGCCGGAACACGGGGAGAGCCGTGGACCGGCTCAGTATCGAGGCCGGTCCGGCTCCACCTGCTCCGCCCAGGACAGCACCCCGCCCTCGAGGTGGCGGATCCGCTCCTCCCGCCCGGCGTAGAAGGGGCGCAGCGCGGCCAGGGCTTTCGCCGAGCGGGCGCCGGCCTTGCAGTGCAGCACGAGGTCCGCGCCGCGGGCCTCCGGCGGCAGGGCGTCCGGCCCCCGGTCCAGCAGCTGCTGGAGCGGCACCGGCACGGCACCGGGGATCGCCAGGAGCTGCCGCTCCCAGTCCTCCCGCACGTCGACCAGCACGAAGGCCGCCTCCCCGCGCGCCCGCCGTTCGAGCAGCCGGGCCAGCTCGGCCGCCCCGACCGTCTCGGCGGGCGCGGCCCCGCCGCCGGGCGGCGGGCGGACGGCCTCGGGCTCGGCGACGGCGGTGACCGGGGCGGCGTCCGGGTCCGGGGTCAGGCGCATCTCGCGCCAGGTCATGGCCAGGGCGTCGTGCAGCAGCACCCGCCCGAGCAGGGGCTCGCCGGTGCCGGTGATCAGCTTGACGGCCTCGGTGACCATCACCGCGCCCACGGTGGCGGGGAGCATGCCGAAGACCCCGCCCTCGGCGCAGCTGGGGGCCTCCCCGTCCGGCGGCGCCTCGGGATAGAGGTCCCGGTAGGTGGGCCCGTGGCCGGCCCAGAAGACGCTGACCTGTCCCTCGAAGCGCAGGATGGAGCCCCACACGCAGGGGATCCCGGTCAGGGCGGCGGCGTCGCTCACCACGTAGCGGGTCGCGAAGTTGTCCGCGCCGTCCAGGACGAGGTCGTACTGGCTCAGGATCTGCAGGGCGTTGTCCGCGCTGAGCCGGCAGGGGTGGGTGCGCACCCGCACGAGCGGGTTGAGCGCGGTCACGGCCTCCGCGGCGGAGTCCGTCTTGGGCCGGCCGACGTCGGCGGTGCGGTGCACCACCTGGCGCTGCAGGTTGGAGACCGCCACGACGTCGTCGTCGACGATGCCCAGCGTCCCCACGCCGGCCGCGGCGAGGTACTGCAGGGCCGGGGCGCCCAGTCCGCCGGCGCCGACCACGAGCACCCGGGCGTTGCCGAGCCGGCGCTGGCCGAGCGGGCCGATCCCGGGCAGGGTCAGGTGCCGGGCGTAGCGCTCGAGCTCCGCCCGGGTCAGCTCGGGGCCGGGCTCCACGAGCGGGGGCAGCGGGCTCACGGCCGCTGCCCCACGGGCGCCCAGTCCCCGCGCGGGACGTCCGCCGGGCCGGCGGCCGGCCCGGCGTCGGACATGTCCGTGGCGATCCGCCCGGCCATCGGCGAGGACGCCTGGGCGTGCCGGCGGGCCGGGATCCGCCCGGCGCCGGCGGCCAGCCGCCCGGCGGCCACGGCGTGGCGCATCGCGGTGGCCATGGCCACCGGGTCCTGCGCGCGGGTCACGGCGCTGGCCAGCAGCACGGCGTCGCAGCCCAGCTCCATGGCCAGGGCGGCCTCGGAGGCGGTGCCGATCCCGGCGTCGAGCACCACCGGCACCGAGGCCCGGGAGGCGATGAGCTCGATGTTGTGCGGGTTGAGGATCCCCAGCCCGGTACCGATCGGTGCGCCCAGGGGCATCACCGCGGCCGCGCCGAGGTCCTCCAGGCGGCGGGCCACGGCCGGGTCGTCGGAGGTGTAGGCGAAGACCCGGAAGCCGCGGGCCACGAGCTGCTCGGTGGCGTCGAGCAGCTCCACCACGTCGGGCAGCAGGGTGTCCTCGTCGGCGATGACCTCGAGCTTGACCCAGTCGGTCTCCAGGGCCTCGCGGCCGAGCTCGGCGGTGAGCAGGGCGTCCCGGGCGGTGTAGCAGCCGGCGGTGTTGGGCAGGATCCGGATGCCGCTGCGCTCGAGCATCGCGAACAGCGAGTCGCCGTGGCCGGGGGCGTAGCGGCGCAGGGCCACGGTGGTCAGCTCGGTGCCGGAGGCCAGCAGGGCCTGTTCCAGGGTGTGCAGCGAGCTGAGCCCGCCGGTGCCCATGATCAGCCGGGAGGACAGCGCGGTGCCGTCGAGCACGAGCGGATCCACCAGGGGTTCGGGGCGGGGTGCGGGGTGGGTCATGTCAGCCTCCCTGGACGGCGGTGATGATCTCGACGGCCTGCCCCTCGGCCACGGGGGTGCGGCCCCAGCGGCTGCGCGGGACCACGGCGGCGTCCACCGCCACGGCCACGCCCAGCCGGCGGCCGTCCAGCGGGGCGCCGTCGGGGCCCAGGGGCCGCCCGACGGTCTCGGCCACGAGGTCCACGACGGTGGTGTCCCCGGGGACGACGTGCGGTCGGCCGTTGAGGGTGATGGCGGTCATCGGGTGCTCCTGTTCGGGGTGCGGGGCCCGGTCCCGGGGTCCGTGGGGGGCGCCTCGGCGGGGCGGTCGAAGCGGTGCGGGTCGGTGGTGGCCAGGTGCTCGGTGTCGGGTCCCGGGTCCGCGCCGGACCGGCCGAGCACCAGCTCCGCGGCGAGGCGGGCGGCCAGCGGGGCGAGCAGGACGCCGTGGCGGAAGTAGCCCGTGGAGACCACGAGGCCGGGCACCGGGTGCCCCTCCGGGCCGCGGACGCGGCCCAGGTACGGGATGTCGTCCGGGGTCCCGGGCCGGGCGCGGGCCATGGCCTCGACCAGCTCGAGGTCGGCGACGCCGGGGACCACGGCCTGGGCGTCGCGCAGCAGCCGGAACACGCCCCCGGCGCTGATCCCGTCGAGGTCGTCCTCGCGGGAGGTCGCCCCGATCACCACCGTCCCGTCGTCGCGGGGCACCAGGTAGACGGGCACCCCGTGGACCAGGCCGCGGACGGTGCGCTCGAGCAGGGCGGGCGCCCCGCGGGGCGGGCGGGTGCGGAGGATGTCCCCGTGCACCGGGCGCAGCGGCGGCCGCCAGGCCCCGGGCAGGTCCTCCAGGTCGGTGAGAGCCGCGCCGGGGGCGAGGACCGTCTCCGCCGCCGAGACCATCCCGCCGCCGGCCAGGCGCAGGCCCGTCACCGCGCCGTCGGAGCCGTGGCGCAGGCCCGTGGCGCGGTCGTGCACCAGGCGGGCGGGCCCGCCGTCGGGGCTGTCCGTGCCGGAGGGCCCGGACGGTGCGGGGAGCTCGGGGGCGACGAGGGCGGCGAGCAGTCCGGCCACGAGCCGGCGCGGGTCCACCTGGTGGTCGTCGGGAATGCGGTGCACGGCCGACAGCCGCGGGCTCAGGGCCGGCTCCAGGGCCCGGGCCGCGCGCAGCGGCAGCGGCTCCACGGCCATGCCGTGGCGCCGCTGGAGCTCCCGCAGGTCCGCCAGGGCCTGCCGGTCGGCGGCGTCGACGCCGCACACGAGCGTCTCGGTGGCGCGGTAGCCCACCGAGCCGCCGGCGGTCTCCTCCACGGCGGCCACGAACGCCGGGTACGCGCCGGCCGAGGCGAGCATGAGGGGATAGAGCGGCTCCTGCTGGTACTGGACCTCGCTCACCGGGGCGAGCATCCCGGCCGCCGCCCGGCTGGCCCCGGCGCCGGGCTCGGGATCCACCACGGCCACCGAGCGGCCGCGGCGGCGCAGCTCCCAGGCCGTGGCCAGGCCGACCACCCCGGCCCCGACCACGGCGACGTCGGCCCGCACGTGCTGGGCGGCTGGCATCGGGACGGAGGGCACGGACGTCACCGGCATCGTCCTTTCCTACGGCGGCATGACCCGCATCAGGTGTGGCGGTCGGCGCCGGACGCCCTCTCAGCCCCCGTGGGGCTCCCGCAGAACCGCTGACCTATCATTCAGCGTGTGACCCAGCATACCCAGGACACCCCCGCACCCGCCGCCTCCGGGCTGCGCATGACGCGCACCGACCGGCTCCTCGCCGCCCGGCTGTACGTGTGCACCGACGCCCGCCGCGCGCAGGGCGACCTCGAGGAGTTCCTGCACGCCGTCTGCGCCGGCGGGACGGACATCGTCCAGCTGCGGGACAGGAGCATCGACACCGACGAGGAGATCGCCGCGCTGCGCCTGCTGGGCCGGGTCGCCGCCGAGTACGGCACCCTGGTCGCCGTCAACGACCGCGCCGACCTCGCCGCGCTCGTGGGCGCGGACGTCCTCCACGCCGGCCAGCACGACCTCTCCCCCGCCCAGGCCCGGCAGCTGCTCGGCCCGGACGTGCTGATCGGCCGCTCCACCCACGATCTCGGCCAGGCCCGTGCCGCCCTGGCCGATCCGGACGTGGACTACTTCTGCACCGGGCCCGTGTGGGAGACCCCCACCAAGCCGGGCCGGCCCGCCACCGGCCTGGGCTTCGTGCGGGAGGTCGCCGCGCTGACCGAGGCCCGGCTGGACGCCGACCCGGCGGCCGCGCCCGTGCCGTGGTTCGCCATCGGCGGCATCGACGAGCAGCGCCTCCCCGAGGTGCTGGCCGCCGGGGCGCGCGGCGCCGTGGTGGTCCGGGCGGTCACCGAGGCCCCGGACCCGCGCCTGGCCGCCGGTCAGCTGCGCAGCCTGCTCCCCGCCTGACACGCGTCCTGCTCGGCACGCGTCCTGCCCGGCGGCCTTCCGGCCGGACACGCTGCCCGGGGACATCCGCCGGGCGCCTGCCGCAACTCCCCACCGGCTCCCCGCCGCCGCACAGCCCGGTCTGAGAGCATGGACCCCACGGACGACGACGGAGGAGTGGCCCATGGACCCCGAGCTCGACCCGCAGGTGCGGCACGCGGTGGAGCATCCCGCGCAGACCGCCCGCGGCCCGGAGGACGTGCAGCTGCGCGTCCGGCTGGCCGGCGAGCCCGCCCGGCGAGCGCTGGGCACCCACTGGGAGGAGGGCGCCCCGGAGGACGCCGCCCCCGGCGAGGACCGGCTCGCGGCGGCCGTGCTGCTGGCCACCCTCTTCGGCGACACCTTCTGGCTCGAGCGGGCGGCCCGGCTGCCCGGTGACGTCCCGGGGTGCCCCTCCGCCCCGCCGAGCGGGCTGCTGGAGCTCACCCGCGTGCCCGGCGCCCGGGCGGCGATGGCCTCGGTCCTGGAACGCCCCCTGCTGACCGGGCTGCTGGAGTGGGGCACGAACCCGCTGCCCGAGCAGCCGCCGCTGGCCGTGGCGCAGGCCGCCCGGGACCTCTCGATCCCGGACGACGGGCGCGTCTACCGGGTGGTGCGCCGCCGCGCCGAGCGCTTCCTGGCCCGCGAGTACGACGGCTCGGAGTCGCTGGAACGGTTCGTGACCCTGCTGACGGAGGCCGAGAGGGGCTACCGCGAGGACGGCCCCGTGCTCTCCGGCGAGACGCTGCCGCCCGCAGCTCCCCCGGCCGCTCCTCCATCGCCGACGGCACCGGCGCGGCCCACTCCCGGGGACGGCCCGGCCGGGCCGCCGTCGTCGAACCCCTCGATCGCGGACGCCCCGCAGGCTCCGCAGTGGGGCGTGAGCCCCTCCACGCCCGCCCCGCCGCCGCCCGGGCAGGTCGGCCGCCCCGGTGCGCCCGGGGAGCCGTTCCCGGGCCAGGCCCAGGGCGGGCCGTATCCCGGCCCGGGCGCGGGTGGCCCCCTGGCGGGGACCGGCGGCCCGGCGGCCGGCGGATGGCCGCCGCCCCCGGCGCACGATCCCGCGGAGGACGACTCCGACAACCTCAAGGCCTGGGGTCTGGTCTTCCTCGCGATCGTGGCGGTGATCGTGGCGCTGATCTTCGTGCTCTGACCGGCGCGGTCCCGCGCCCCGCCCCGAGGTGACGGAGGTCCTCCAAGATACTTGCATCGGAAATATTTTCCGGGGTATCCTTGCGGACATATCAACCTGTGTGGTGCCGACGCCGACGGAGAAGCCCGAGATGCCGATCTTTCCCCAGAACCCCGATCCCCGGAGCCTGACGCCGCGCCCGGCCGACGACCTGCTGTCCGCCGGGACGCGGATGGGCGCCGTGGAGCTGCTCGTGGCCGACCTGGACACGATGCTCGCCTACTACACGGACGCCGTGACCCTCGAGGTCCTCGCCCACGCCGGGGACACCGCCGTGCTGGGCCGCGACGGCCGGACCGTGCTGCGCCTGCGCCAGGTCCCGGAGCTGCCGCCGGCCCGCCGCGGCCAGGCGGGGCTGTTCCACACCGCGGTGCTGTTCGAGGACGAGCCGGCCCTGGCGGCCGCCCTGGCCTCGGTCGCCGCCGTGGCGCCGCGCTCGTTCACCGGCAGTGCCGACCACCTCTACAGCCAGGCGTTCTACTTCGACGATCCCGAGGGCAACGGCGTGGAGCTCTACACCGACCGCCCCCGGGACACCTGGCGGCGGGAGGCCAACGGGCTGCTCACGCTGGCGTCCAACCCCCTGGACCCCACCGCGTTCCTGGGTGAGCACCTGCCCGAGCCGGCCGGTGCGCGGCCGGCGGCGCCGCCGGCCACCCTCGGCCACGTCCACCTGCAGGTCGGCGACATCCCGCAGGGCCGGCAGTTCTACGTGGACGTCCTGGGCTTCGAGGTGATGAGCGACATCGGCTCGGCCCTGTTCATCGCGGCCGGCGGCTACCACCACCACATCGCGCTCAACACCTGGCACAGCGCCGGGGCGGGCCCGCGGGCGGCCTCCCTGGGTCTGGGGCAGGTCAACATCGACCTCCCCACGGCCGAGGACGTCACCGCTCTGCAGGCCCGGCTGGCGGACCACCGGGTCCCCACCCGGCACGACGGCGCCGTGCTGCGCTTCGAGGACCCCTGGAACACGCTCATCCAGGTGGGCGTCGCCGCGTAGGCCCCGCCCGGAACGGGACCCGGACGCGCCGGTGGCGCAGGACGCCGGGGATGCGGCCGGCGTCGCCGAGGGCCTCGCCGCGGGCGAAGTCCGCCCACAGCCGGCGCACCTGGCGGCCGGCGGCGTCGATGTCCTCCCACGCGGCGCCGGCGACCAGCCCGGTGCCCGCCCAGGTCGGCTCGTCGCCGAAGAGCAGGGGCAGGTCGACCGTGTGGGCCGCGCCGTACGGGTTGCCCGGGGCCGCCCAGGAGATCACGTAGCGGTGGGCCGTCCCGCCGGCGCGCACGTGCCGGCGGGCGAACCGGCGGATCGCCCGGGAGTAGACGGCCCGGGTCGCCCATCCGACCACGGCCCGGCGCAGCACCGGCCCCAGCAGCGGCACGCGGGTCCACCGCTGCAGGGCCGGCACCGTGGGCAGGTAGAGCCGCGCCTCCTCGGTGGTGTGGCCGATGAGGACGTCGACGTGCGGGGCGACCCGGTCCCAGGCCGCGTCGATGTCCTCCTCGGCGGGCAGCGGGTGGTGGCCGTACTGGGTGCCGAAGGGCATCGCCCCCAGCAGCCCGAAGGGCGCCGCGTGCCGCTCCACGTCCGCCTGGGCGGCGACCACGTCGGCGGCGGGCATCGCGGCCGTCACGGTCTCCGCCGCGGCGGCCATGGCGGCGTTCATCCGTTCCCGGCCGCGGGCGATGCCCAGCGGCGGGCTCTGGATGACGGCACGGCGGAAGAGCGCCTCCGCCCCGGGGACGGCCATGAGGTGGGCCACGGCGTCGCCGCCGGCGGACTGGCCGAAGGCGGTCACATTGTCCGGATCACCGCCGAAGGCGGCGATGTTGCGCTGCACCCAGCGCAGCGCCTCGAGCTGGTCGAGCAGCCCCAGGTTGGCCGGGCGGGCGTGCCCGGAGCCCAGATAGCCGAACAGGCCGAGCCGGTAGGTGACCGTCACGACCACCACGCGCTGCTCGGTCACCAGCGACGTCGGGTCCATGATCGGGGCGTCCCCGGCGCCGGTGGTGTAGGAGCCGCCGTGGATCCAGACCAGCACCGGCAGGCCCTCGCCGGCCCGCGCGTCGCGGGGCAGGGTCACCGAGAGCCGCTGGCAGGCCTCGTCCTGCGGCAGGTCGCCGAGCGCGTCCCCCAGCACCGAGGCGAGGAACGGCGAGTGGACCTGGGGGCAGGCCGGGGCCGGATTCGTGGCCAGGAACGGCTCGTTCCAATCCGGGGCGGGGACGGGGGCGGTGAAGCGCTCGGCGGTGGCGTAGGGAATGCCGCCGGCCCGGGCCACGACGCCGTCGGCCCGGGCGTGGACGGGCCCGCAGGGCGGGGTGAACGTGAGCGTGGCGGTGGTCATGCGGTCCTTCCTCCGTGGTGGGACGTAGTCTGCGGACCGGCCGCGCGGGGCCGGTCCGCAGGCGGGGCGTGTTCAGGCGAACGGCTGCGAGGCCCGGTCGAGGAGCTCGACCTCCTCGGCGGTGAGCGCCAGGCCGGGGGCGGCCATGAGCGCCGGCACCTGCTCGGGCCGGGAGGCCGAGGCGATCGGGGCGGTCACGCCCTTGGCCAGCAGCCACGCGAGCGCCACCGTCGTCGGCTCGGCCCCGCGCGCCTCGGCCACGCCCACCAGCGCGTCGACGACGGCGAGGCCCTGCGCGTTCAGGTACGCCCCCGCGGCGCCGCCGCGGGCCCGGCCCTCGAGGTCGGCGGCCGTGCGGTACTTGCCGGTGAGGAACCCCGAGGCGAGGCCGAAGTAGGGGAAGACCGCCACCCCGAACTCCCGGGCGAGCGGGGCGAGATCCTGCTCGTAGGCCCGGCGGCCCACCAGGTTGTACTCCGGCTGGATCGCGACCGGCACGGTGAGGTGCTCGCGCTCGGCGGTCTCGAACCACTCCCGCAGCCGCTGCGGGCTGTAGTTGGACAGCCCCACCGCCCGGACCTTCCCGGAGCGGACCAGTTCGTCGAAGGTGGCCGCCTGCTCGGCGACGGGCACCGACTCGTCGTCGCGGTGGGCGTAGTAGAGGTCGACCCGGTCGGTGCCGAGCCGCCGCAGGGACTCCTCGAGGGCCTGCACCACGTTGTCCCGTCCCAGGCCCGGGCGCTGCGGCAGGGAGCCCACCTTGGTGGCCACCACGACGTCGTCGCGGACGCCGCGGGCGGCCAGCCACTCCCCCAGGACGGTCTCGGACTCCCCGCCGGTGTGCCCCTCGCCCCACACGGAGTAGACGTCCGCCGTGTCGACGAAGTTGCCGCCGGCCTCCGTGAACGCGTCGAGCACCGCGAAGGAGGTGCTCCGGTCGGAGGTCCAGCCGAACGTGTTGCCGCCGAGATTGAGCGGGAAGACGTCGAGGTCGGTGCGGGGGATGGTGGTCATGCGGAGCTCCGTTCCGTGGTCGGGTCTGTCCTGCCGTCCGCCGGGGCATGGCGTGGCCGCCGGCGCGGTGCGCTCCCGGTACAGGTCGGGACGTGCCTGCCCTATTCCCGGACCGGCCCGCGCTCCCCCATATTATTGCAGTTGTGCAAAACGTGCAGAAGTGCAAAAATATAGGCGTGAACGACACCGCCTCCCCCTCCCTGCGCGCCCGCAAGAAGGCCGAGACCTGGTCCGCCATCCACGAGGCGGCCGCCGGGCTCGCGCTCGAGCACGGGGTGGAGGGGGCCACGGTCGAGGCCATCGCCTCCGCCGCCGGCGTCTCCCCGCGCACCTTCTTCAACTACTTCCCCGCCAAGGAGGACGCGGTGCTGGGCATGCGCGCCCCCGTCCTGGACCCGCAGCTGCTGGAGGGCTTCTCCCTCGAGCACGACCTGCTGGGCCAGGTCTCGCGCCTGCTGCTGGCCGTGACCCGCAGCGCCTACGCCGGCCGGGACGCGGAACGGCGCCGGAAGCTGCTGCAGGACCACCCCGGCCTGGGCCGCCGCCGGCACGAGCTGACCCTCGAGGCCGAGGACCTGGTGCGCCGCACGCTCGCGGAGCTGCTGGCCCGGGACCCGCAGTGGTCGGCCGGGATCGGGGAGCACCCCGTGGACGACGTCGCCCGGATGCTCGTCATCCTCGGCGGCGTCCCGCTGCGCTTCGCCATCACCGCCGAGAGCTACTCCCCCGCCCACGGCCTGCCGGCCGAGGACCACGCCTCGGCGCTCACCCTCTTCCACCGTCTCCAGGAGAAGCTCTCATGACCCGCACTCCCGCCCACCGGGCCGAACCGGTCCGCGGCACCCAGCACCTCGGGCTGCTCTTCGTGGGCCTGATGCTCTCGATGCTGCTGGCCGCGCTGAACCAGACCGTGCTCAGCACGGCGCTTCCCACGATCGTGGGCGAGCTCAACGGGGTCAACGAGATGCTGTGGGTGATCACCGCCTACATCCTCGCCTCGACGATCATGATGCCCGTCTACGGCAAGCTCGGTGACCTGATGGGCCGCAAGCCCCTGCTGCTCGGCGCGATCCTGGTCTTCATGGCCGGGTCCGTGGTCGGGGCGCTCGCCGGGACCATCGAGGTCCTCATCGCGGCCCGCGCGATCCAGGGCCTGGGCGGCGGCGGGCTGATCATCCTCTCCCAGGCCGCCATCGCCGACGTGGTCCCCGCCCGGGAGCGCGGGAAGTACATGGGCGTCATGGGCGGGGTGTTCGCCGTGTCCTCGGTGGCCGGGCCGCTGCTCGGCGGCTGGTTCACCGAGGGTCCCGGCTGGCGCTGGGCCTTCTGGATCAACATCCCGCTGGGGCTGCTGGCCCTGACCGGCGCCGTGCTGTTCCTCAAGCTGCCCCGGCACGCCGGCCGGCCGCGCCTGGACATCGGCGGGATGGTGCTGCTGGCCGTGGCCACGACCTGCCTGGTCCTGTTCGCCACCTGGGGCGGCGGCAAGTACGCCTGGACCGATCCCGTGATCCTCGGCCTGATCGCCGGCACGCTCGTGGCCGGGGCCGCGTTCGTGGCCGTGGAGCGGCGCACCGCCGAGCCGATCATCCCGATGCACCTGTTCGGCGAGCGCAACTTCGTGCTCACCACCGTCGCCGGGCTGCTCACCGGCGTGGGGATGTTCGGCGCCATCGGCTACCTGCCGACCTACCTGCAGATGGTCTTCGGCGTGGACGCCACCGCCTCCGGGCTGCTGATGGTCCCGATGATGGGCACCCTGCTCGTGACCTCGATCCTCGCCGGGCGCGCGGTGAGCCGCACCGGGCGCTACAAGTGGCTGCCGGTGGCAGGCAGTGTGATCGTGGCCGCAGCGATGGGCCTGCTCTCCACGCTGACCCCCGAGCAGGGGGTGTGGCACGTGTGCCTCTACATCGCGGTGCTGGGCCTGGGACTGGGCCTGTCCATGCAGGTGCTGGTGCTCATCGTGCAGAACACCTTCCCGCTGCGGCAGGTCGGCACGGCCACCGCGGCGAACAACTTCTTCCGCCAGATCGGCGCGACCCTCGGCTCCGGCGTGGTCGGCAGCGTCTTCGCGGGCCGGCTGGCCGACCAGCTGACCGAACGCCTCCCGGCCGCCGCACTGGAGGGCGGCGCGGGCGGGGCCAACTCGCTCACCCCCGCCCTGGTCGCCTCCCTGCCGGAGGCGCTGCGGGATCCGATCGTGGCCTCCTACAACGACGCACTCACTCCCATCTACCTGTGGATCCTGCCCCTGGGCCTGCTCGCGGCCGCCCTGCTGTGCTTCGTCGTCGAGAAGCCGCTGGCCACCTCGATCGAGCAGGACGTGGCGCCCGAGGCGCTCGCCGAGGGCAACCTGGCGGTCACCGCCGACCGGCCGTCCGATCGTCTCCGGGACCCGGCCGCCCTGGAGACGACGGCCCCGGCGCGCTGACCGCCGCGCGGCGCAAACGCCGCAGGGGTCGTCGGGACGGCATTTGCTCCGTAGGCTGAGGATCGCGCCCGAGAGCCCGGGCGCGGGGCCGGTCCGGACGCGGCCGCCCGTGGACGAGGACGAGGAGCGCGGCATGAGCGACAGCGACGACACCGTCGGCCAGGACTTCGACGAGGCCGTCAACATGACGGCCAAGCAGCTCTCGGACTGGCTGGAGACCGACGAGTCGCAGTCGGTGGGCCAGGACGACGGCGGTGAGTCGGTGGGGCACCGCTCCGGACGGCGGATCGTGGAGATCCTGCAGAAGAAGAAGGGGGAGCGCACCGGCTCCGACCAGGAGCACATGCGCAAGGTCGTCGGCTACGTCCACCGCCACCTGGCCCAGCGGCCCGACGGGGACGTCACCGAGACCCGGTGGCGCTACTCCCTGATGAACTGGGGCCACGACCCGCTGAAGGACTGAGCCGCGCCGGGCGCACCCGGCGCGGCACGAGAAGAGGAGCACGCATGAGCCTGACGAAGGGCACGAAGGTCACCTGGAACACCCCGCAGGGCACGACCGAGGGGACCGTGGTCGAGAAGAAGACGGAGGACTTCGAGCTGGACGGGCACACGTTCCGGGCGAGCTCGGACGACCCCCGCTACATCGTCGAGTCCGCGAGCTCCGGCGCCCGCGCGGCGCACAAGCCCGACGCCCTGACCGAGGCGTAGCACCGGGGCGCAGCACCGGGGCGGCCGCGGCCGGATCAGCCGGCCGCGGCGAGCACGCCGACGCCCCGCCGCCGGCACCGGCCGACCGCCGGGGCGGAGGCGGGAAGGAGCACCGGAGCCGGGAGCACGGAGGTGCCGGCGGCTGCCGCCCGGCCGCCGGGGACCGCGGCCGGCGGCGCGGCGTCCACGGCGGTGACGCCCTGGACGTCCGCCACCGGCGCCGTGCGGGCGGCGCCCACGCCCTGCGGGGACTCGAGAGCGAGCGCGGCCACCAGGTCCTGCTCCGACAGCGACGCCTCCCGGACCAGCACGGCCAGGGGCACCCCGTGCCGGGTCGCCAGGCGCAGCTCGGCGCCGAGATCGCCGAGGGCCCGGTCGAGCCGCCGCCGTTCGCTCCGCACCGCCGCGCCGAACGCCCGGAGCACCGCAGCGGGACCGCCCGCACCGTCGAGGTCGAGGGTGCGGAACCCCGCCAGCTGCTGGTCGAGGGACCACTCCGCGGCCTCGACCCGGCCGGCCGCGGCGAGCACTCGCCGGGTGAAGAACGGCCGGAACAGCACGGCGTCGCCGTCGGGCACGATGCGCCCCTCGGCGCCGGAGGTCGCCGGCACGTCCTGCAGGGTGCCGCAGGCGCAGGCGTGCAGCCGGCGGCCGG
Source organism: Kocuria sediminis (assembly GCF_009735315.1). Classification (NCBI taxonomy): domain Bacteria; kingdom Bacillati; phylum Actinomycetota; class Actinomycetes; order Micrococcales; family Micrococcaceae; genus Kocuria; species Kocuria sediminis. The sequence goes on along the minus strand of NZ_WOGU01000019.1, from coordinate 406 downwards.
CGAGGGCGGCCCGGGCCACCGCGGAGTTGAGGCGGTCGTCCACGTCTGCGAAGTCGAGCAGGCGCACCGGCATGGGGGCGCCGCAGTGGAGCGGGGCCGCCGGCCGGACCCCGTCGCGGCTCGGCACGGGGCCGGGCGGCCCGGTCACGGGGCGGTGCTGCGCGTACTGGTCCATCGCTCGCCCGTCCTCACGTCGGCTGCGGGGTGCTGCGCCCGATCCCTGGCAGGAAGGGGACTGCCCCCATCCCACCGCAGAATCATTAGATTGTCTAGTTACCAGTTGGAGTAAATTCTCATTGCTCTAGACTGTGCGCATGCGCCAACACCGACCCACCTCCTCCGGCTACTGGTACGGCACCGACGACGCCGCCGGACCCGGACCGGTGCAGGTGCTCGAGGCCCTGCG
>NZ_WOGU01000018.1:0-46565 GCF_009735315.1 Kocuria sediminis | reverse complement strand
CCCTACCAGTGGTTCCTCCTGCACCTGGTGGTGGCCGCACTGTTCGCCCTGGTGTGGCAGACCCTGGTGGGTCAGGGACCGCTGGAGAAGGTCGTGGGCTCGGCGGTGAAGGCCGCCCGCCGGGCGGTGCTGCACGGCGCCCCCGCCCACCGGACCTAGCTCTCCGCCCCGCACGGTGTTCGGGCCCGGCGCGCGCCCGCCGGTCCCGCGGTCCTCGTGCGTGCGCTGCTCAGCTGCCGGAACGGTCGGGCAGGAACAGGCGGAAGCTGGCCCCCTGGCCGGGTCCGGGACTGGCGGCCTCCAGGGTCCCGCCGTGGGCCTCCACGAGGGCCTTGCTGATGGCCAGGCCCAGTCCCGACCCGCTGCGGTCACGGTCGTGCTCGCGCCCCGGGGCAGCGCGGTAGAAGCGCTGGAAGACGTGCGGCAGGTGTTCCGGCGCGATGCCCTCCCCGTCGTCGGCGACGGTGATGCTCAGGGCGTGATCGGTCTGCTCGGTGTGCACGTGGACGTGCCCGCCGGGCCCGGTGTGGCGCAGGGCGTTCTCCAGCAGGTTGGCGAGCACCTGCCCGATCCGCTCCGGATCCAGGAGCACCGGTCCGGGGCCCGGTCCGGTGCTGGAGGTCGTCACGGCCACGTCCTTGGCGGTGGCGGCCGGGTGGATGCCGGCCACTGCCTGGACCACCAGGTGCTGCGGGTCCACCGGGGACGGGTGCAGCCGGGTCATGCCTTCTTCGGCCACGGTGAGTTCCCGGATGTCACGGGCCAGACGCTCCAGGCGGGCGATCTGGGCGGCCAGGATCGCCTGGGTGCGCTCGTCGAGATCCACGACCCCGTCCTCGATGCCCTCCAGATGGCCCTTGAGACTGGCCAGTGGAGTGCGCATCTCATGGGCGAGATCCGCCAGCATCTGCCGGCGGGTGGTGTCGATGGCCGCGAGCCGGGCGGCCATGTCGTTGAAGGAGACGGCCAGGACGTCGAACTCCTTGCCCAGTCCGGTCGTGGGCACCTGCACGTCGTAGTGGCCGTCGGCGACCTGCCGGGCCGCGGAGGTGAAGGCCCGCAGGGAGCGGCCGACGGTGCGGTGGAGGTAGAAGCTGAGCAGCCCGGCGATGTAGAGGGCGGGGATCCCCCCGGTGGCCATCGCGGTGAGCCCGACCTCCCGGAAGGCGTCCTGCAGGTGGACCAGTCCGGTGGCCTCGTCGGCGTGCCCGGCCAGGAGCAGCTCCCGGTAGAACATGGCGGGGCCGATCAGCGCGGCCGTGACGATCACCGTGATCAGCCCGGCGGCCAGCACCGCGGTCTGGGCCAGCATCATCCGCGCGGTCAGGCTGCCCCAGTGCCGCGGCACCCCGGCCGTGACGGGCTGCGCCCCCGTGGTCGGCGCTGCGGTGCTCATCGTCCGCTGCCCATCCGGTAGCCGATCCCGCGCACGGTGTGGATGAAGCGGGGAGCGGTGGCCTCGTCGTGCAGCTTCTTGCGGATCCGCCCGATGTGCACGTCCACCAGGTGCTCGTCCCCGGTCCAGTGGGTGTCCCAGACCAGTTCGACCAGCTGACGGCGGCTGAGCACGGTCTGCGGATTGGCGGCCAGGGCGGCCAGCAGGTCGAACTCGATGCGGGTCAGCGCCACCGGGTGCTCGTCCAGGTGCACCTCGCGCGCCGTCCGGTCGACGACCAGGCTCCCGATCCTGTGCGAGCCCGGCGCGGCCTCCGCCGCTCCGGCGCCGCGCCCGAGGGCGGGGCCGGAGGCGGCCTGGTGGACCCGCCGCATCATCACCTGCACGCGGGCCACCAGCTCGCGGGGACTGAACGGTTTGGTCATGTAGTCGTCAGCTCCCACCGACAGGCCCACGAGCTTGTCCACCTCGTCGTCGCGGGCGGTGAGCATGAGGATGTAGCAGTCCGAGAAGGTGCGCACCTGCCGGCACACCTCGACCCCGTCCATCCCCGGCAGGCCGAGGTCCAGCACCACGACGTGCGGGCCGTGCTCGCGCACGGCCTCCAGCGCCTCGGTGCCGATGTGACGGACCGTGACCTCGAACCCGGCCTTGACCAGGTAGCCCTGGACCAGGTGCGCCAGATCCGTCTCGTCGTCGACGACCAGGACCCGGCCCGCCGGCGTCGTGGACATTGACCTCTCCTTCACAGGAAGTGCATGACCGCTCAGGGCGGCGGCAACGCAGGGCGGGCCCGGACAGGTTCGCCCTCGATGGTCGCCGGTGCTCCCATGACCCTCATCCTCCCGTGGAACGGAACCGTCCACCAGACCCGTCGACGGAGAGCACGGCAGAAGGAGCGGGACACCCGAGAGGCGTCCCGCTCCTTCCCGTTCGCGCCCGAGGGCGCGGGTCCGGCCGGCCGGGCTCAGCCGACCGGGATCACCCCGGCGTAGTCGGTCTGGTAGCCGGTGACCGGGGCGTGCGGGATCTCGTCCCAGCGCTCCGGGTCCTCCTGCTGCACCTCGCCGGTGGCCAGTCCGAGCAGCAGCTCCTGGAGGGCGAGCACGTTCTGCTGCACGCTCTTGCCGCGGGCCTTCTGGCCGAGGCTGCCGTCCGAGGAGTTGCCCGAGGTCTCGAAGAACACCACCGGGTGGGAGTGCCCCTCGGGGTTGAGCCCGCCGTGGTCCAGGCCGAGCATCATCGCCGAGACGACACCGCCCTTGATGTCGATCTCGTAGCTGCCGCCCACCTGGTAGCGGTCGATGTTGATGGAGCCGTACTTCGAGAGCTCGTCGTAGACGTGGACGTTCATCTGCCGGGTGAGCCGGTCGTAGGCCCCGCCCTCGATCCCCGGCAGGGTCGGCCCGCCGGGGGCGAGGGAGATGCCCAGGGACAGCGTGACGTCGTCGCCGGTCCCGTACTGCATCTTGAGGCCCTGGTGGTGGAGGTCCACGCCCCAGGCCGGGTCGACGGTCGTCCAGTACTCGTAGAAGGCGCGGGACTCGTCGGCCGCGAAACCCTCGGCCGTCCAGTCGCGGTTGAGGTCGATGCGCTGCGGCGTCCCGCCCTCCGGCGCGCCGGAGACCTGGTCCCACAGGACGGTGTGCCGGATGTTGGCCTCGGCGCCGTCCGGGTTGTACATGGGGATGATGTGGAAGGTGAACTTCTCGCGCAGCAGCTCGTACTCGGCCGAGCCGTTGCTGCCGAGGTCCTTGAGCAGGGTCAGCAGGGCGTCGGTGCCGTAGGGCTCGTTGCCGTGGATGCGGCCCTGGAGCCACACGTGCTCCTCGCCGGAGCCCACGGTCGCGACCCACAGGTCCCGGCCCTGCTCGGAGGTGCTCACCTCCATCCCGGCCTCCGCCAGGGTGAAGGCGTCCACGCCGTAGCGGCTGGTCCGCTCGAGCTTCTGCAGCTCCCGCACCACGTCGTCGGGGGTCAGGATGCTGGAGATGTTGGTCCGCCCCTCCGTGGAGGGGAAGTTCGCGTCCGCGGCGGCGGGTGCGGCCGCACCGAGGGGCAGGGCGACGGCGAGCGCGAGCGCCGCCGCGGTCCGGCGCCGGCGGCGCGGGCGGTCCGAGGGGCGGGGGGTCGCGAGGTCGTGGTGCTGAGGGATCACGTGCTGGTCCTCCGGGAGTGAGCGGTGCTGCCGGCGCGTCCCTGGGGTGGTCGGCGCCGGCACGGGGTGCTGGTGATGCTAATCACGATCGCACACACCCGTCACCGCCCGGGGCGCAACAGCAGAAGTACTGCTCGGTAGCCCTGTTTCCGCGCGCGGATCGTCCACGGCCGCCGCCCGCGTCCGGGCACCGGGCCCGCCCCCCGACCGTCCGGCCGCCCGGGCGGCGCGCCGACAGTTGCACACCGTGCAACGTTGCACTTAGTGTAAGGACGTGCTGCACTCCGACGACCGCCGGCGCCAGGTCAAGTCCGCCAACCGCCGCGCCATCCTGGACGCCGCCGCCGACCTCGCCGAGGAGCGCGGCCTCGGCCGGTTCACCGTCGAGGACCTCGCCGAGCGTGCCGGCGTCTCGCGGCGGACGATCTTCAACCACTTCGCCTCGGTCGACGACGCCGTCTACGCCCGGTGCAGCGAGCTGCTGGGCGTGATCGTCGACGACTTCGTCGAGCTCGCCGACGCCACCCCGCCGCCCGACGCCCCGAGCACGGGCGCGGTCTTCGAGCAGCTGGCGGACGTCATCGAGCGGACCGACCTGGTCCGGCCCCTCTCGCGCATCGCCCGGCTCGTGGGCACCGGCGAGAACCACCCGGCCACCATCATGTGGGGCCACGAGGTCCTGCAGAACGTCACGGCCCGGTTGACGGACGAGGTGGCCCGGCGCAACCCGCACTCCGACCCCTTCACCGTGGCGCTGCTGGCCAGCTCCCTGATCAACGCCATGGAGGTGGCCTTCACGCAGTGGGCGGCGGAGACCGGCGCGGCCGACACGCCCGGCAGCCGGCTCGTCTGGCAGCGCCTCCTGCGCACCGCGGTGGAGCACCTGCGGCACGGCTTCGCCGGCTGAACCGCCGCAGCGTCCACCCCGCACGCTTTCCCCACCCGTTCCACTCCTCCCCGGCCCCGTCCCGGGACGACCGACAGAGAAGAGCCATGGCCCAATTCCTGTACCGACTCGGGCGCCTCGCCGCCCGCCGCGCCTGGACCGTGATCGCGGCCTGGGCGGCCGTGCTCGTCATCGCCGGCAGCGCCTTCGCCGTGGCCGGCGGCCAGCTGACCACCGCGATCACGATCCCCGGCACCGAGACCCAGCGGCTGTCCGACCGCCTCCAGGACGAGCTGCCCGACGCCGGGCACGGCACCGGGCGCGTCGTCTTCCGCACGGAGTCCGGCAAGCCCTTCACCGCCGAGCAGCGGGAACAGATCGGCACGGCCCTGGTGGCCGCCGGAGACTCCGCCGGGGTCGACGGCGTGCTCGACCCCTTCACCGCCCAGGCGGAGCGCGAGGACCAGCAGCAGCAGCTCGCCGAGGGCCGCGAGCAGCTGGCCGACGGGCAGGACCGGCTCGAGGAGGGACGCGCGCAGCTCGACGACGCCGAGGCCGCCCTCGAGGAGAACCAGGAGAAGCTCGACGCCGCCCGCGAGCAGGCCGAGCGGGCCGACGCCCCGGCCCCGGTGCTCGACGAGCTCGAGAAGCGCCAGGAGGCCCTCGACGACGGGCGCGCGGAGCTGGAGCGCAACCGGGCGGAGCTCGAGGCCGGCGCCGAGGAGCTCGGGGCCCGCGCCCCGGAGGTGGCGCGCGGTGAGCGGCTGCTGGCCCTGGCCGAGGACACCCGCACCGTCTCCGAGGACGGGACCGCGGCGATGGCCGTGGTGACCTTCACCGCCCAGCAGCAGGCGGTGACCGCCGAGGACAAGGAGGCGCTGCAGGCGGCCGTGGACGAGGTGCCGATCGACGGCGTCCAGGTCGAGTACTCGAGCGAGATCGCCCAGGACATCTCCCAGCTCCTCGGTCCCGCCGAGGTGATCGGCGTCCTGATCGCGGCCGTGGTGCTGCTGGTGATGCTCGGCACCCTGGTCGCGGCCGGCCTGCCCATCCTCACGGCCCTGACCGGCGTGGGCATCGGCGCCCTGGCGACCCTGTCCTTCTCCGGGATCGTGCAGATGACCTCGGTGACCCCCATGCTCGGGCTCATGCTGGGGCTGGCCGTGGGCATCGACTACTCGCTGTTCATCCTCAACCGGCACCGCCAGCAGCTGCTGCGGGGCGTGGGGCTGCACGAGTCGATCGGGCTGGCCACCGGCACCTCGGGCAACGCGGTGGTCTTCGCCGGGCTCACCGTGATCATCGCCCTGGCCGCCCTGAACGTCACCGGCATCGGGTTCCTGGGGATGATGGGCACCGCGGCGGCGGTGTGCGTGGCCGTGGCCGTGCTGATCGCCGTCACCCTCACCCCCGCGCTGCTGTCGCTGGCCGGGCACCGGCTGCTCTCGGCCGGGGCCCGGGAGCGGGCCGCCCGCGCCCCCGCGCACCGCGGCGAGCGGCGCGAGGGCGTGGCCACCCGCCGCCCGGTGCTGACGCTGCTGGCCGGGGTCACCGCCCTCGTGCTGGTCGCCCTCCCGGCGGCCTCGATGCGGCTGGGCCTGCCGGACGCCTCCTCGGAGCCGGCCGACTCCACCCAGTACCGGGCCTACCGGATCATCGACGAGAAGTTCGGGGCCGGCGCCAACGGGCCGGTGCTGGTGGTCGCGGACCTGCCCGAGGGCACCGACGCGGCCGAGGCCGCGGACCTGCAGGTGGCCGTCGGCGAGGAGCTCATGGAGCGGGAGCACGTCGTCTCGGTCGTCCCGGCCGGACTCTCCGAGAACCGGCGCACCGCGGTCCTCCAGGTCACCCCCGCCGACGGCCCGGCCGCCGAGTCCACCGAGAACCTCGTCGACGACCTCCGCGCCTTCTCCCCCGCCCTGGAGGAGGAGTACGGCGTCGGCATCGGCGTCACCGGCGTGACCGGCGGCAACATCGACGTCTCGCAGAAGCTCGCCGCCGCGCTGCCGGTCTACCTGGCGGTGGTGCTGGGCCTGTCCCTGCTGCTCATGGTGCTGGTGTTCCGCTCGGTCCTCGTCCCGGTGATCGCCACCGCCGGGTTCATGCTCTCGCTCTTCGCGGCCTTCGGCGCCGTGGTGGCCATCTACCAGTGGGGCTGGCTGGGCGCCGTCTTCGGCGTCCACGACCCGGGTCCGGTGCTCAGCTTCCTGCCCACGCTGCTCGTGGGCGTGCTGTTCGGGCTGGCCATGGACTACCAGCTGTTCCTCGTCTCCGGGATGCGGGAGGCCTACGTCCACGGCCGCTCCGCCCGCGCCGCCGTGCGGGAGGGCCTCGACGCGGGCCGGGCCGTGGTCACGGCCGCGGCGATCATCATGATCTCGGTGTTCACCGGCTTCGTCTTCTCCCACATGGCCATGGTCCGGCCCCTGGGCTTCGGCCTGGCCTTCGGGGTGCTCGTCGACGCCTTCGTGGTGCGGATGACGCTGATCCCCGCGGCCATGCACCTGCTCGGGGACCGGGCGTGGTGGCTCCCCCGCTGGCTGGACCGGGCGCTGCCCGACGTCGACGTCGAGGGCCAGTCCCTGGAGCGCGGCCACGGGACGGCTCCCCAGGAGCCCGCCCCGGCGCGCACGGGTGCCGAGGAGGCCCGGGAGCCCGTCGCCGTGCGGTGACCTGCAGCACACCCGGCGCGGAGGTGACGGCCCACGTCGTCGTCCTCCGCGCCGGAGTCATAGACTGGACCATTGTGAAAGCACTTCTGCTGGAGAACGTCCACCCCGAGGCCGAACGCATCCTCAACGAGAAGGGCATCGAGGTCGAGACCCGCAAGGGCGCCCTCGACACCGAAGAGCTCATCGACGCCCTCGACGGCGTCGAGCTGCTCGGCATCCGGTCGAAGACCCAGGTGACCCGGGAGGTGTTCGACGCCCACCCGGAGCTGCTGTCCGTGGGCGCGTTCTGCATCGGCACCAACCAGATCGACCTCACGGCCGCCACCGAGCACGCCGTGACGTGCTTCAACGCCCCGTACTCCAACACCCGGTCGGTGGTGGAGCTCGCGATCGCCGAGATCATCTCGATGGCCCGGCACCTGACCGACAAGAACCAGGCCATGCACGAGGGCGTGTGGGACAAGTCCGCCACGGGCGCCCACGAGGTCCGCGGCCGCACCCTGGGCATCGTGGGCTACGGCAACATCGGCTCCCAGCTCTCCGTGCTCGCCGAGACGCTCGGCATGCGCGTGTACTACTACGACATCGTGGACCGCCTGCCGCTGGGCAACGCCCAGCGCTGCGACACCCTCGAGGAGCTGCTGGAGCGGGTCGAGACCGTGTCGCTGCACGTGGACGGGCGGGCCGGCAACGACAGCCTGTTCGGCCGCGAGCAGTTCGAGCGGATGCGTCCCCGCTCCCTGTTCCTCAACCTGTGCCGCGGCATGGTGGTGGACTACAACGCCCTGCGGGACGCCCTCGTCAGCGGGCACATCGCCGGCGCCTCCGTGGACGTCTTCCCGAACGAGCCCAAGTCCGCCGGCGACCCGTTCAGCTCGGTGCTGCAGGGCCTGCCCAACGTGATCCTCACCCCGCACATCGGCGGCTCCACGCAGGAGGCGCAGGTGGACATCGGACGGTTCGTGGCGGGCAAGCTCTCGGCCTTCGTGACCTCCGGCTCCACGACCCTGTCGGTGAACATGCCGCAGGTCCAGCTCAACAGCGCCGTCAACGGCACCCGCATGCTCCACCTGCACCGCAACGTGCCGGGCGTGCTCGCGACCGTCAACAGCGTCCTGGGCAGCCACGGGATCAACATCGACCGGCAGCAGCTGTCCACCCGCGGGGACACCGGCTACCTGGTCACGGACGCCGCCAACGGTGTGACCCGTGAGGTGATCGAGCAGATCCTGGCCCTGCCGGAGACCATCCGCCTCAGCACCATCAACTGAAGGCCCGTCAGGCGCACGGCCCCGGTCGCGTGACGGGGGCAGGTGGCACAATGACGGCATGAGCGGTGTCCAGGAGCAGCCCGCCGGCCACGGCAGGAGCACCTACGGGGCGGTCGTGCTCGCCCTCGCTCCCGCGGGGACGGCACCGGGCCCCGCGGACGCCGCCCGCCCGGGCGAGGAGGCCGGCCCGGTCCCGATACGCCCGGGCGCCGGCGCCCTGCACCCCCGTCACCGGGCCGACGCCGCCGCGCTCCTCGCCCGGCTGCGCGCCGAGGGGGTGCTCACCGCCCTGGTCACCGCCCACCCGGAGCTGCCGGCCGACCCGCCGGCGGACATCGTGGTCCCCGCCGGTCCCCCCGCGGACCGGGCCGCGGGGGCGGGCGGCCCGGACCGGCACCCGCCGGCGGCGTCCCTGCTGCTCGCCGCCCGCCGGCTGGCCGTCGAGCCCGAGCACACGGTGGTGGTCAGCGACAGCAGCCGCCTGGTCCGCACCGCGGTGCGCCACGGCTTCGGGCTCGTGGTCGGCCTGGATGGCGCGGCCCGGCGGGGCCCGCTGCTCGCCGCGGGCGCCCACCTCGTGGTGGACAGCCTGGAGGACCTGGACATCCCGGTGCGCACCGGGCCCGGCGACCCCGGCTGGGGCGGCGGCTCGGGCGGGGAGAGCCCGTGGAACCTCACCTACTCGTGCCTGGATCCCCCGCAGGAGGACCTGCGGGAGGCGCTGTGCACCCTCGGCAACGGGTACCAGGCCGTGCGCGGGGCCGCGTGCGAGTTCCGCGCCGACGGCACCCACTACCCCGGCACCTACCTCGCGGGCGTCTACGACCGGCTGCACCAGGAGGTCGAGGGCCGCACGGTGGAGCACGAGGACCTCGTCAACGCCCCCAACTGGCTGCTGCTGCAGTACCGCGTCCAGGACGGGTACTGGTTCGCCCCCACGCCCTCGAACGTGCTGGAGCACCACCAGGACCTGGACCTGCGCACCGGGGTGCTGACCCGCACCCTGCGCTTCCGCGACGAGGCCGGGCGGACCACCCGCGTGACCACCCGCCGGTTCGTCTCCCAGGAGCAGCGCCACCTCGCCGGCCAGGAGAGCGTGTTCGAGGCCGAGGACTGGAGCGGGACGCTGACCGTGCGCAGCCTGGTGGACGGCGACGTCGACAACCACAACGTCGCCGCGGACTCCCCGCTGACCGGACGCCACCTGGAGGAGCCCGCGCTGCTGGACCTGGGCCGCGGCACGGTGCTGGTCGACACCGCCACCGCCCAGTCCGGGATCCGCATCGCCGTGGCCGCCCGCACCCGCGTGCTGCGCCACGGGGCCGAGGACCCGACGCACGCCCGCAGACCCTGCCGCCCGGCCCCCGGCGTGATCGGCCACGAGCTGACCCTGCGGATGAGCCCGGGCGCGCCCCTGCGGGTCGAGAAGGTCGCCGCGCTCGTGACCTCGCGGGACCGCGCCGTCTCCACCCCCGCGCTCGCCGCGGCCACCCTGCTGGAGCGGGCCGGCGGCTTCGACGAGCTGCTGGGCGCCCACGTGGCCGCCTGGCAGGCCCTCTGGTCGGCCTTCGCGGTGGCCACCGACGCCGGCGGACGCCAGGGCCTGGCCGTGAACCTCAACACCTTCCACGTCCTGCAGTCGGTGGCGGCCGCGCACCCGGACCTGGACGCCGGCGTCCCGCCCCGCGGCCTGCACGGCGAGGGCTACCGGGGCCACATCTTCTGGGACGAGATGTTCGTCTACCCCATGCTCACCCTCCGCCGCCCCGAGTGGACCCGGGCGCTGCTGGCCTACCGGTACCGGCGCCTGCCCGAGGCCCGGGCGGCGGCGCGCGCGGCCGGCCACGAGGGCGCCATGTTCCCCTGGCAGAGCGGCAGCGACGGCCGGGAGGAGACGCCACGGGCGCTGTTCAACCCGCGCACGGGCCGGTGGATCCCCGACCACTCCCGGCTCCAGCGCCACGTGGGGCTGGCGATCGCCCACAGCGTGTGGCAGTACTACCAGGCCACCGAGGACACCCGCTTCCTCCTGGAGCAGGGCGCCGAGCTGCTGGTGGAGATCGCCCGGTTCTTCGCGAGCCTGGCCGTGCACGACCCCGAGGACGGCCGGTACGTGATCACCGGGGTGATGGGCCCCGACGAGTTCCACGACGGCCGCCCGGGCGCGCCCGGCGCGGGGCTGCGCAACAACGCCTACACCAACGTCATGACGGCGTGGCTGCTGACCCGGGCCGTGGAGATGGTCGAGCGCCTCGGCCGGGACTACGGCGGGCCCCTGTGGCGGCGACTGGACCTGCACGAGGACGAGCTCGCCCGCTGGGACCGGATCCGCACCCGGCTGCGCGTGCCGTTCCTGGCCGACGGCGTCATCGCGCAGTTCGAGGGCTACGAGGACCTGCCGGAGTTCTCCTGGGCGGACTACCGGGCCCGGTACGGCCGGATCGGGCGGCTGGACCTCATCCTCGACGCCGAGGGGCTGTCCACCAACGACTACCGGCTGGCCAAGCAGGCGGACGTGCTGATGCTCCTGTACCTCTTCTCCGCCGAGGAGCTGCGCGAGCTGCTGGGGCAGCTGGGCTACGACTTCCCCGCGGAGGCGGTCCGGGCCACCGTGGCCTTCTACTGCGACCGCTCCTCGCACGGGTCCACGCTCTCCAACGTGGTGCACGCCTGGGTCGAGGCCCGCCGGGACCGCGGCAGCTCCTGGTCCTTCCTGACCCGCGCCCTGGACAGCGACCTCCTCGACGCCCAGGGGGACACGACCCGGGAGGGCGTCCACCTGGGGGCGATGGCCGGTTCCGTGGACATCCTCACCCGCTGCTACACGGGCCTGGAGATCCGCGACGACATGCTGTGGCTGCACCCGGCCATCCCGCCGGAGCTGCCCCGGGTGTCCTTCTCGATCAGCTACCGGGACCAGCCGATCCAGGTGGAGCTGACCCGCACCCTGCTGCGGCTCTACCTGGCGCCCGGCACCGCGGCGCCCGTGCGGGTCAGCGTGGACGGCCACGTGCACGAGCTGACCGCCGGGCAGATCAGGCAGTTCCCCCTGGAGGTGCACGATGGCTGATCTCGGCACCGCCCGGTGCGGAGCCCCCGCCCCGGACACCGGAATGTCGTTCCCCGGTCACCGCACGTTCCCCCGCGGTCCGGCCGTGAGCGGCCCGCCCAGCCCATTCTGGATCGACGACGCCCCCGACCGCCCCCACCCTGGAGCAGTGATGTCCGCAGAGCCCGTCCTCCTCGACCGCCGCACGACCCCCGGGGCGCTGGACCCCGACGTGCCGCTCATCGGCCCGGCCACGGGCCGGGCGCTGCACGTGATGAGCTACAACATCCGCTTCCACCACGAGCGGACACGGCCCGGGGACCCCGACCACTGGCCCGAGCGCGCCCCCCGGCTGGCGCGGCTGCTGCGGCTGGAGCAGCCGACCCTGCTCGGCGTGCAGGAGGCCCTGTACCACCAGCTGCCGGCGGTGGCGCAGGCCCTGCCCGCCGGCTACGGGATGCTCGGCTACGGCCGCGCCGGCGGGAGCAAGGGCGAGTACTCCGCGATCTTCTACGACGCCCGCCGCCTGGAGGCCCTCGAGTGGGACCAGTTCTGGCTCTCCGACACCCCGGAGCTCATCGGCTCCACCAGCTGGGGCAACGACGTCCCCCGCATCGTGACCTGGGGCCGGTTCCTGGACCGCGGCACCGGCTCCGAGCTCGTGCTCGTCAACACCCACTTCGACCACGATTCGGAGACCGCCCGCGAGCGCAGCGCTGACGCCGTGGTGGAGCTCGTGCACAGCTTCCCCGCGCGCACCCCCATCCTGGTCACCGGGGACTTCAACGCCGACGCCGACGGCTCCGGGCCGTACGCCACGCTCGTGGGCTCGGGGGTGCTGGACGACACCTGGACCACCGCCGAGCAGCGGCTCACCCCGGCGTGGGGCACGTTCCCGGACTACGGGGAGGCCGTGTGCGACGACGAGCGCATCGACTGGGTGCTGGCCACCCCCGGCATCCGGGTGCAGCGCAGCGCGATCAATCCCGCCCGCTTCGCCGGGGGCCACCCCAGCGACCACGCCCCGGTGCAGGTGCTCGTCTCCGTCGGGCCGGACTGAGCGCTACGGCCCGGCGGTGAGGGCCCGCCACGGGCGGGCGCCGTCGGCCGCCGCGCCCATGGACTCCACGGTGGCCGCCGTGCGGGCCAGGGACGCGGCGTCCTCCTCCGGGGAGCGGCACACCTGCTCGGCGGGCAGGGCGCACCACCGGACCGGGTCGAGGGTGAGGATGTGCGGGGTCCACACCGGGTCCCCGGCCACCCACCGCCCGTCCTCGCGGGTGAAGCTCATGCGGACCGTCAGGCCCTCGTTGTTGACCGGCACGCGCGTGGCGTGCTCGGAGAGGCTGTTGCCCAGGCCGTGGGCGATCCAGGTGTCCCCGTGCCGCTCGAGGGGCAGCGCCGAGTGCGTGTGGTGGCCGTAGACGAAGTCGAACTCGCCGCTGTCGGCCAGCGCGTGCGTGACCTCGAGCTGCTGAGGGTCGGGGGCGGAGGAGTACTCCTGCCCGGCGTGCACGGCCGCCAGCACGATCTCGGCGCCCGCCGCCCGGGCCCGGCGGGCCTTCTCGACCATTTCCGGCACGTCCAGCAGGTCCACCCGCCACGGGGCGTCCGGGACGTTGCCGTTGAGACCGTAGGTGCCCGCCACCAGCCCGACGCGCACCCCGCCGGCGTCCAGGACCAGGGGCTCGGCGGCCTCCGCCTCCGTCCGGTACGAGCCGGTCGAGGCGATCCCCGCCCCGTCCAGGACGCCGAGGGTCCGCTCCAGCCCCTCCTCCCCGGCGTCCAGGGCGTGGTTCGTGGCGGTGGTGCACGCGTCGTAGCCGATCCCGGCGAGGGCGGCCACGATCTGCGGCGGCACCTCGAACGCGGGGTAGCCGGAGTACGGCCCCCCGGCCGCGGCCAGCGGGGTCTCCATGTCGCAGATCGCCAGGTCGGCGTCCTGGGTGAACGGGCGCAGGCCCTCCACGAGCGGACCGAAGTCGAGCTCCCCGCCGCCGTCGGCCTCCGCCTGCTCCCACAGCCCCGGGTGCAGCAGGACGTCCCCGGTGACCACGATCTCCACCTGGTCCGGCGCCGCGGCCCCGGAGGGGTCCGCGGCGGAGGGGTTCGCGGCGGAGGACCCGCCCGGGTCGTCCCCCGCCGGGCCGCCCGGTCCGGCGCCCGAGGCGGCGCCCGGGTCGGCACCCGGGTCCTCGGGGGCGGAGCAGCCGGCGAGGCCGGGTCCGGCGCCGAGCAGCGCGGCGAGCAGCGCCGCGGCGGCAGCGCGGCGCCCCGGCCGGTGGAGGAGTCGAGGGGTCATGGACCGAGGGTAGGCCACCGGCGGCCGGGGCACCCGCCGGTGGCCCCGCCGGTCAGGACAGCACCGTGGACCAGAGCTTCTCGTCCTCGGGGCGGTGCGGCACCTCGGTGCTGGGCACCAGCTCGGCGGGCGCCGCGTGGGCCCGGTCCTTGAGCGCCAGCATCTCCACCAGGTCCTCCAGGGGGGTGGCCGAGTTGTCCGCCCGGAGGTCGACGTCGAGCAGCACCGGGTACTGGAACCCCGCGAGGGTGTCGGCCACGACCACGGCGGCGCTCTGCTGGCCGCGGCTGTCCCCGCCGGCGTCCTGGCCCGCGCGCAGGCAGGCCACGAGCGCGTGGGCCAGGTCCATGCTGCTCAGTGCGGGCACGGCGAGGGCCCCGTCCACCGAGGCGCGCATGGCCTCGACGACCTCCGGGCCGGCCAGGAAGTTGCCGACGACCACGAAGTCGGTGCCGGCCACCCCGCCGGCCCAGGGCGTGCACAGGCTCCCGGTCAGGTGCGCGCCGGGGCCCTCGACGGGCAGCGCCGCGACCTGGCGCAGCGCCAGGTCCGGGTCGGCGTCGGCGAGGCCCGCGATCGCCTCCTCGGCCGTGCCGCCGCGGTGCAGGGTGCGCAGCATCTCGTAGCGCAGCCGCCGGTTGGTCCACGCCTGGGAGGCGACCACCCCGGCGGTGGGCACGAGGGCGGGCACGGCGTTGCCCACGGCGAGCGAGCAGCTCGCCGTGGCGGCGCCGAGGAGACGGGAGTCCGCGCTCCTGGCGATCACGGTGTAGGTCACGAGCACCTCCTGGCCGTCGGGACGGCCGTTTCGTCGTTCCGGGTCGTTGTCCCGCCGGCCGGGCGGACCAGGTGCTCCCGGGACGGCGGATGTGGTCGGGGGCCGTCCCGCCTGCACAGGGTGGGAGGACACCGACGACCAGGTGTGCACCGGCAGGGCGGCCGGACCCGGCCTGCCGGAGCCCACGGGGCGGACGGCTCATTCCTACCACCGGGAGGCGGCCCATGGCACGCGGAGCACGGATCGTCGGTCTGGCCGCCGCCGGGTGGCGGAGCTGTTCGAGCTCGTGGGGCCGTCCTGCCGGTTCCTGGACCGGGGCCCCACGAGCTCTCCGGCGGGGAGCGCCGGCGCGTGTCCGCCGCCCGGGCCCTGGCGGACGAGCGGGACCTGATGGTTCTCGAGGAGGTCACCACCTCGCTGGACGTGTCGATACGGGCCCAGACCATGAACCTGCTCAACCGGCTGCAGGCCGAGCTCGGGCTCACCTCCCTGTTCATCGCCCACGACCTCGCCGTGCTGCAGCACATGAGCGACCACGTGCTGGTGATGCACCCGGTGCGGCAGAGGGAGGATGGGGACGTGCAGGACGTCTTCGACGCCGGCACCCCCGGACCTGATCCGGAGTTCAGCCCGCAGTCCCGCCGTCGTGCTCCAGCTCCGCCAGCACCGGGAAGTGGTCCGAGGCCCACACCCCGCCGGGGCGCTCGGCCAGGACCCGGGAGCCCAGGACGCGGACGGGGCCACCGTGCAGGATCCAGTCCAGCCGCGGCGTCCTCGCCCCCGGCCGGCGGTAGCGGTGGAAGGTGCCGGGGGCGTTCGGGGGGAGGGTGTCGCGCAGCCCGCCGGCCACGGCGGCGTCCCACGTCCGGGACCGTCCGGCGGCCGCGTTCCAGTCGCCGAGGAGCAGCAGCGGCCCGTCCCACCCGAGGAGCAGGCCCTGCAGGGCGGCCAGCTGCCGCAGCCGGGCACGCTCCGGCCACGGGTCCAGGTGGGTGGCGACCGCCCGCCAGGCCACCCCGGTGCGCCGGTCCGTGAGGTCCGCGAGGACCGCGGTGCGCGGAAAGACGTCCCCGGCCCCCCGGGAACCGGGGACCTCCGGGGTGCGGGACAGCCACCACTGCCGCCACCGCTCCACCGTGAAGCGGGTGGTGTCCACGGCCAGCAGGCAGCGCTCGCCGCGCCCGCCGGCGTCCCGGCCCGTGCCGAGGAGGACGTGTCCCGGGCCCAGCGCCTCGCGCAGCGGGTGCAGCTGCTCCGGGTGGACCTCCTGGAGGGCGGCCAGGTGCGGCCGGTGGGCGCGCAGCACCGCCTGCACCGCCGGTGCCCGGGTGAACCACGCGTCCGGGGCACCGCGGCGGTACCGCGGCAGGGGGCGGCGGACGTTGAAGGTCATGACCGTGAACGCGCCCCGGCCCCGCGGACCGCGGGGGTCGGCGGGGCCGGGGCGACCGGTGGCTGCCACGGTGGCGGCAGGTTCCGCTGGGCGGACGACGGCGCGGGCTACTGCGCGGCGGACTCGGCCGCGTCCTGCTCCGTGCGGGCACCGCCGTGCTGCAGGACGCCGCCGCTGTTCTCCAGGTGGGCGCGCATGAACCACTGGAAGAGCTCGAGCTCCTTGACCTGGCCGATGAGCATGTCCTCGGTGATGGGATCGAGCTCCCCCACCTTCTGGATGGCGTCCCGGTGGTCCTCGATGATGCCGTTGTAGACGAGGTCCAGGGCCGCGAGGTGCTCCACGGCGGTGGCGCGGTGGACCGAGTAGTCGTCCCACGTGCGGGCCTGCACGAGGTCCCCGGGCAGGCCGCTGGGGCCCACGCCCATCGTCGCCATCCGCTCGGCCAGCTCGTCGACGAAGCCGCGCACGAGCTCGATCTGCGGGTCCAGCATCTCGTGGACGGAGATGAAGTTGGGCCCGACCACGTTCCAGTGGGCGTGCTTGAGGGTCAGCTGGAGGTCGTTGAGCGCGTGCAGGCGCTGCTGCAGGGTGTGGGCGACCTCGTGACCGTTCTCCGTGGACAGGCCGGGCACGGTGTAGGGGGCGGTGCTCTGGTTCGTGGTGGCCATGGGATCGTCTCCTGGTTCCGGCCGCCGCCGGGCGGCGGCCTCGATCGACAACGGTGGGCGTCCCGCCGGAGCGGGCCTTCCCGACCCACTATTCCACGACCCCCGGGGACTGTCAGCACCCTGTTCATTCGCTGAGCGCGATATCCCCCGCCGGCCTCCCGGCTCCGGGGCCCTTGCCAGGGCACCGGAGCCGCTGATGGGATGGGGCCATGACGACCCCCGGCAACCAGCTCCCCGACGACCCGCACCTGGCCGACGACGTCGGCGTGCCCGACACCCCGGCGCGCGACCTCGAGACCGCCCAGGAGCCGCTGGGCCAGACCAACGCCGGCCAGCGCGTCCCGAGCGCGGGCGACGCCGACGACCCCGCCGACCCGGACTTCGGCCCCGGCGCGGACGGCCCCGGGCCCACGGCCGGGGACTGAGCCGCACCGGAGGCGCTCCGCGCGCGGCCGCCGCTACCCTGGAGCCCATGAGCACCCGGGGCACCAGCACGCGCGGCATCACCGAGGCCACGGGCACCCCGTGGGAGACCTGGACGGCCCGGCTCGACGCCCACGGCGCCCGCCGGATGAGCCACGGGCGGATCGCCCAGTACCTGGCGGAGCAGCTCGACGGCGTCGTCGAGAACCCCGGCTGGTGGGCCCAGCAGATCACGGTGGCCTACGAGCAGCACACCGGCGCCCGGCGCCCCGGCCAGGCCGGGGACGGGAGCTGGGCCGTCAGCGCCGGCCGGACCGTGCCCGGCACGCCGGACGAGGTGCTGGCCCGCTGGGACGCCCTCATGGGCGCAGCCCCCGAGGTCGCCGGCGTGGCCCCCGAGGGCCGGCCCGGCACCAGCGCCACCGAGACGTGGCGGTACTGGCGGATGCGCCTGGTCGACGGCTCCCGGGTCGCGGTGCACATCAGGGCCAAGGACGCCGGGCGGTGCACGGTCGGCGTGAGCCACTCCGGGCTGGCCTCCCCCGAGGACGTCGAGCACCGGCGGGCGTTCTGGAAGGAGCGGCTGCACGAGCTCTGAGATCCGCCTCGCGACGACTTGTGGCGTGCATCACTTCTCGCCTACGGTGACCCAGGTACCTGAGACGAGGAGTATCGGATGACTCTGCCCTATCCGCACCTGCTGTCGCCCCTGCAGCTGGGCGGCACGACCCTGCCGAACCGGGTGCTGATGGGCTCGATGCACACCGGCCTCGAGGAGCAGCCGGGCGGGTTCGAGCGTCTCGCGGCGTTCTACGCGGAGCGGGTGCGGGGCGGCGTCGGACTCGTCGTCACGGGCGGCGTCGGCCCCAACCCCGAGGGCGCCACCCGCGCCGGCGGCGCCCTCCTGCGCACCGCCGAGGAGGTGGCGCGGCACCGCCTGGTGACCGAGGCCGTGCACGCCCAGGGCGGGCGGATCGCGCTGCAGATCCTGCACTCCGGCCGCTACGCCAAGGCCCCGGCCGCGGTGGCCCCCAGTCCCCTGCGCGCCCCCATCAGCCCGGTGGTCCCGCACGAGCTCACCGGCGAGGAGATCGATCGGACCATCGAGGACTTCGCCCGCACCGCGTCCCGGGCCCGGGACGCCGGCTACGACGGCGTGGAGATCATGGGCTCCGAGGGCTACCTGATCAACGAGTTCGTCGCCGCCGAGACCAACCACCGCACCGACGAGTGGGGCGGGTGCTGGGCGAACCGGATGCGCCTGCCCGTCGAGATCGTCCGCCGCGTCCGCGAGCGCACGGGCCCGGAGTTCCTCCTGATCTACCGGCTGTCGATGCTGGACCTGGTCCCGGGCGGCTCCACGGTCGAGGAGGTCGTGGAGCTGGCGCGGGCCGTCGAGGCCGCCGGGGCCACGCTGCTCAACACGGGCATCGGCTGGCACGAGGCCCGGATCCCCACCATCGCCACGGTCGTCCCCCGCGGCGGCTTCTCCTGGGTGACCCGCCGGCTGAAGGGCGAGGTCGGGATCCCGCTGGTCGCGGTGAACCGCATCAACACCCCGGAGACGGCGGAGCGGATCCTGGCCGACGGCGACGCCGACATGGTCTCCCTCGCCCGGCCGCTGCTGGCGGACCCGGAGTTCGTGGCCAAGGCCGCGCGGGGCCGCGCCGACGCCATCAACACCTGCATCGCCTGCAACCAGGCCTGCCTGGACCACACCTTCGCCGGGCGCACCGCCTCCTGCCTGGTCAATCCGCGGGCGGGTCACGAGACGCTGCTGCGCCTGGGGCCCACCCGCCGGGCCGAGCGGATCGGCGTGGTGGGGGCGGGCCCGGCCGGGCTCGCCTTCGCGGTCGGCGCCGCGGAGGCCGGCCACGCCGTGACGCTGTTCGAGGCCGAGGAGCACATCGGCGGGCAGTTCTGCATGGCCCTGCGCATCCCCGGCAAGGAGGAGTACGCCGAGACCCTGCGCTACTACGGCGTGCGGCTGGCGGAGCTCGGGGTGGACGTGCGGCTGGGGGCGCCCGCCACGCCCGCGCACCTGGGCGGCTTCGACCGCGTGGTGCTCGCCACCGGCGTGGTGCCGCGCGTGCCCGAGATCGAGGGCGTGGACCACCCCTCGGTCGTGGGCTACCGGGACGTCCTGCAGCACGACGCCCCCGTCGGACGGCGGGTCGCCGTCCTGGGCGCCGGCGGGATCGGCTTCGACGTCGCCGAGTACCTGCTGCACTCCCCCGGCACCGGGACCGACTTCTACCGGGCGTGGGGCGTGGACACCACGCTCACCGCCCGCGGCGGCCTGGTCCCACCCGCACCGCCGCGCCCGGCCCGCGAGGTGACGCTGCTGCAGCGCTCCCCCGGCAAGCCCGGGGCCGGTCTGGGCCGCACCACCGGGTGGATCCACCGGGCCTCGCTCCAGGCCGGGGGCGTGCGCGCCCTCAGCGGCGTGAGCTACCGGCGGATCGACGACGACGGGCTGCACCTCGCCGTCCCCGGCCCCGACGGCGCCGCGCCCGTGGAGCAGGTGCTCGCGGTGGACACCGTGGTGCTGTGCACCGGCCAGGAGCCGCTGCGGCAGCTGCACGACGCGCTGCTGGCCGCCGGCCACGACGCCGGCGCCGTGCCGGTGCACCTCATCGGCGGGGCGGACGTGGCGGCCGAGCTGGACGCCAAGCGGGCGATCCGCCAGGCCACGGAGCTCGTGGCCGCCATCGGCTGAACGGGTCGCCGTCCCGCGGGCGCCGGTGCCGCCGCGATGCCGGGGAGAGTCCGGGGCGGCACCGGGGCTGCGCGCTGCCGTGCGGGACCGGGCCCCGGGTGCCACGATGGGACCAGCCCCGCGGAAAGGACCCCCATGCAGCTCGATCTCCTGCTCGTCAACGCCACGGTCCGCACGATGGACCCCGCCCGGCCGCGGGCGTCGAGCCTGGGGGTGCACGGGGGGCGGATCGTGGTCCTCGACGACCCGGGCGTCCCGGCGGCCGAGACCGTGGACCTGGGCGGGGCCACGGTGCTGCCCGGCTTCGTGGACGCGCACTGCCACACCGCGTGGTTCGGGCTGGGCCTCGCCGAGGTGGACCTGTCCGGGTGCACCTCCCTGGACCGGCTCTACGGGGCCCTGGAGCGGGGCATGGCCGCCAAGCCGCGGGACGAGGAGTGGCTCATGGCCACCGGCTTCTACCCGGCCACCGTGGGCGGGGCGCTGCCCGACATCGACGTCCTGGACCGCATCACCGGCAGCACGCCGCTGTTCGTCCGGCACACGTCCGGCCACGCCGCGGTGGTGAACTCGGAGGCGCTGCGCCGGGCCGGGGTGCTCAGCCCCGGCACCCCGGACCCGGTGGGCGGGCGGGTGGTGCGCGACGACGCCGGGCGGGCCACCGGCCTGGTCGAGGAGACCGCCCAGGCGATGGTCCAGGAGCTGTTCCGCCCGTACCCGCTGGGCAGGATCGTGGCGGCCCTCGATCGCGCCACCGCCCGCTACGCCGCCGAGGGCATCACCACGTTCGCGGAGGCCGGGATCGGCGGCGGCTGGATCGGGCACCACCCGGCCGAGCTGCAGGCCTACCAGCGGGCCCGCGAGGAGGGCGCCCTGCACGCCCGCGCGCAGGTGATGCCCGTGCTGGACGTGCTGCACGAGATCGGTGGGCTCGGGGACGGCTCCGCCCGCGGGCTGGACCTCGGGCTGCGCACCGGGTTCGGCGACGACGAGCTCGTGCTGGGGCCGGTGAAGGTCTTCGTCGACGGCTCGCTGCTCGGGGAGACCGCCGCGGTGACCGAGGCCTTCTGCGGCAGCGGGCACTCCACGGGGTACTTCCAGGAGAACCCCGAGCAGATGGCGGCGGCGATCCGGGAGGCCTACCGGGCGGGCTGGTCGGTGGCCGCCCACGCGATCGGGGACCGGGCCATCGACTTCGCGATCGACGTGATCACCGGGTGTCAGGACGCGCACGGACGCCGTCGCTTCCCGAACCGGATCGAGCACGCGAGCATCACCCGCCCGGACCAGCTCCCGCGGCTCGCCGCCGCCGGGATCTGCGTCACCCCGCAGATCGGCTTCCTGCGCCCCATGGCCGCGCAGTTCCGCCGGCTGCTGGGCCCGCGGCGCACGGACTGGACCTACCGGGGCCGCAGCTTCCTCGACGCGGGCGTGCGGATCGCGGGCAGCTCCGACCGCCCGGTCGCCGACGGCGCCGTGCTGCGCTCCGTGCAGGCCTGGACCGACCGTCTCGACGGGGACGGCCGCCGCTTCGGCCCCGCCGCCGAGCGTCTGGACGTCATGCAGGCGCTGGCCGCCTACACCTCCGAGGCCGCGGCCGCCCTGGGCATGTCCGACCGGATCGGGTCCCTCGCCGTGGGCAAGCAGGCGGACCTGGTGGTGCTCGAGGAGGACCCGGTGGAGGTGCACCGGCGCGGGGAGTCGGTGGAGCACATCGGCGTGCGGGCCACGTGGCGCGGCGGCCGGCCCACCCACCGGGCCGGCTGAGCCGGTAGCCTGCTGCCCCGTGAACGACTCCGTGGACGACCCCGTGAAAGACCCAGTGGCGGGCCCGGTGGCGGGCCCGGGGGCCGACCCCGCGGCCGATGTCCTGACCGGCCCCGTGGCAGCCTCCGCGCCCGGGCGCCCGGGCGTGCCCCCGCCCGTGCGCTGGGCGACGGCGGCCGAGCTGTCCTCCGCCCAGCTGTACGGCCTCCTGCGGCTGCGCACCGACGTGTTCGTCGTGGAACAGGCCTGTCCCTACCCCGAGCTCGACGGCCGGGACCTCGAGCCCGGCTGCCGGCACGGCTGGATCGAGCGGGACGGGCGGGTGCTCTCGACGCTGCGGCTGCTCGTGGAGGACACCCCGGACGGGTCCGCGCTGCTCCGGATCGGCCGCGTGGTCACCGCCGCGGACGCGCGCGGGCGGGGCCTCTCGGCCGCCCTGCTGCGCTCGGCGCTGGCCCGCTGCGGTGCGGCCCCGGTCGTCCTCGACGCCCAGGCGCACCTGGAGGGCTGGTACGGGCGGTTCGGCTTCGTGCGCGCCGGGGAGACGTTCCTCGAGGACGGCATCCCGCACGTGCCCATGCGCCGGTAGGCCGCTCAGCCCTCGACCAGGATCCCGTCCTCGTCCGCCCACACGGTGCGGCCGGGGCGGAAGGTCACGCCCTCGATGACGACCGGCACGTCCTGCTCCCCGACACCGTCCTTGGCGGACTTGCGCGGGTTCGAGCCCAGGGCCTTGACCCCCAGGGGCAGCCCGGCGAGGGCGACCCGGTCGCGGACCGGACCGTTGACGATGACACCGGCCCAGCCGTTGCGCACGGCGGACTCCGCGATCATGTCCCCCATCAGGGCGGTGCCCATCGAGCCGTGCCCGTCCACGACCAGGACCGCCCCGTCCCCCGGGGAGTTGAGCACCGCCTTGACGAGGCCGTTGTCCTGGAAGCAGCGCACCGTGCGCACCGGGCCGGTGAAGGCGCGCACCCCGCCCAGGTCGAGGAACTGGCGCGGGCAGGACATCAGCTGCTCCCCGCGCTCGTCGTAGAGGTCGGCGGTGGTGAACGGGCGCGGATCGGTCATCTGCTGCTCCTCGGCATGCGGTGGCGGTCTCGGGGCCAGCCTAGTCAGCGGCGCCCGGCGGTTCAGCCCCGGCCCGCTCCGCGGAGCGCGCGTCCCGTCCCGCGGCGGTGGGGCCGGTGGCCGTGCCCAGCGGGAGCTCCTCGATCAGCAGGGACAGCACCAGGCACGCCGCGGCCACCGGCAGCCCCCACAGGTACAGCGGGGGCAGGGCCTGGGCGAAGGCCTGGGCCACCGCCTCCTGCGCCGGGGCGGGCAGGGACGCGAGCACCTGCGGGCTCAGCGCGTTGACGTCGAGCCCCGCCCCGGCCGGGGAGAGGACGTCCCCGAGGACGCCGTCGAGCCGGGCGACGAACACCGAGCCGAACACCGCGATCCCGAAGGAGGCGCCGGTCTGCCGGAAGTAGTTCGAGGCGGAGGTCGCGGCCCCCACGTTCGCCGGGGGCACCGCGTTCTGCACGATCAGCACGAGGTTCTGCATGAGGCAGCCGATCCCGAGGCCGATCACGACCATGCCGGTGGCCGTCAGGGCGTAGGGGGTGCTCTCGTCGATCGTGGAGAGCAGCCCGAGGCCCGCGGCCATCACCGCCGAGCCCAGGACCGGCCACAGCCGGTAGCGGCCGGTGCGCGCGATCCGGCGCCCCGTGCCGATGGTGCCGACGAGCATCCCGGCCGTCACGGGGATCATCATCAGCCCGGCCGCCGTGGCCGAGGCGCCCTCCACCATCTGCAGGTAGGTGGGCAGATAGGTGATCGTGGCGAACATGATCACGCCCATTCCGACGGCCGCCGCCGTGGGCACCACGAAGTTGCGCACCCGGAACAGGTGCAGCGGGATGATGGGTTCCGCGGCGCGGCGCTCCACCAGCACGAACAGCCCCGTCAGCACGGCCACCGCCCCGGCCAGCCCCAGGATCGGCGGGCTCGCCCAGGGGTGGACGGTGCCGGCCCAGGTGGTCAGCAGCACGAACGCGACGCTGCCCGCGGCCAGCACCGCGGTCCCGAGCACGTCCAGCCGCACCCGCCCGCGCGGGACGTGCGGCAGGTGCAGGAAGCGCGGGATGAACACGAGCGTGACCAGGCCCAGCGGGAGGTTGATGTAGAACACCCAGCGCCAGCTCACGAGGTCGGTGAGGAACCCGCCCAGCAGCGGCCCGCTCACCGAGGCGAGACCGAAGGCCGCCCCGATCACGCCCATGTACTTCCCGCGCTCGCGCGCCGGGACGAGGTCCGCGATGATCGCCTGCGCCCCGATCAGCAGACCTCCGCCGCCGAGGCCTTGCAGGGCGCGGAACACGACGAGCTGCGTCATGTCCTGGGCGGCGCCGGACAGGACCGAGCCCAGGAGGAAGACCACCACGGCCACGAGGAAGATCCGCTTGCGCCCGTAGAGGTCGCCCAGCTTCCCGTAGACCGGCAGGCCCACCGTGGCCGCCAGCACGTACGCCGTGACCACCCACGAGATCCGGTCCAGCCCGTTGAGGTCCCCGACGATCGCGGGCAGGGCCGTGGCCACGATCGTCTGGTCGAGGGCGGCCAGCAGCACGGCCATCAGCAGGCCGAGGAACGTGAGCCGCAGCTGCCGCTGCTCGGAGCGTCCCGGAGCTCCTGTCACCGGGTCAGCGATCGACCTTGACGACGGAGCCGTTGTCCACGTTGACGTACACGTCCGCCGAGGTCCCGTCGGGGTCGTCGACGTCGACCTCCCACACGGTGGTGCCGTCCTCCGTGTCGAGCTGGGCGCCGTCGAGCGTGCCGTCCACCTCGTCCAGCGCCGTCCGGACGGCGTCCTCCAGCGGCACCTGGACCTGCGCGATCCGCTCGCGGTCCTCCTGGTCCAGCTGGTCGTCGCCCTCCTGCGGGGTGACCTCGGAGCCGTCCGAGGAGACGTCGACCTCCTTCTCCCGGTCGCCGACGGCGAGCTTGACCTCCCAGCCCTCCTCGCCGTCCTTGCGGTCGACCTCGAACACCTGACCTCCCGTCACGGCCTCCTCGGCGGCGACGACCGCGCCCACCACGGCGGCGGCCTCGCCCCCGGCCCCGGCCCCGGGCGAGGAGGTCGAGGTGGCGGTGCCCGACGGGGACGCGCTCTCGTCGCCGGTCGCCGTGCCCGACGGGGTCGCGGAGGCGCTCTCGTCGCCGGTCGCCGTGCCCGACGGGGTCGCGGAGGCGCTCCCGTCGCCGGCCGTTGCGTCCTCGGTGCCCGTGGGCTCCGCGGGGGCGCTGGTCCCGGCTCCGCCCGTGGTCTCCTCCCCGCCACCACCGGCGCCACCACCGGCGCCGCCGTCGCCGCATCCGGCCAGCAGGAGCGCCGAGAGCGCGAGCGCGGTCAGGGACAGGGCCTTTTGATCAGTGTGCTTCATACCAGAATTCTTCCCCCGGCGCAGCGTCCTGGCAAGGGGTCCGCCGCCGCGCCTGCCGCCGTCGACGCGGCTCACAGGCACCACGTCTACTATCCTGAAGAGCGCCTGACCCGAGACCGGGGGCATGCGCACCGCGATCGACGCCAGGAAGGAGGCGGCATGGGATTCCTCGAGAGCCTCGAGAAGAACATCGAGAAGGCCGTCCGCGCCGCCTTCACCACGGGCTCCCGCAAGCGGGTGGAGGCGGTGGAGATCGCCAGCGCCCTGCGCCGCGAGCTCGACCAGGAGGCGTTCACGATCTCCGCCGGGCGGACCATGGCCCCCAACGTGTTCGTCGTGGAGTTCTCCGACGAGGACTTCCCCCGCGCCCAGGACTGGGGCACGCCGCTGGCCGAGGAGCTGTGCGACGTCGTGATCAAGCACGCGCGCAGCCAGGCCTACACGCTGCAGGGAGCGGTGAAGGTCTCCTTCACCCACAATCCCGAGGTCGAGGCCGGCGAGTTCCGGGTGCACTCCTCGGCGCAGCGCACCGCGGAGTCCCCGAACACGCCGGCCACCCCGAGCGGGCACCGGATCGCCCGCGGCCACCGCGACCCGGAGGACGAGCCCACGCAGGCCGCCCCCGTGCAGACCGCGCCCGCGCAGCGCTGGATCCCGGTGCTCGACGTCGAGGGCGAACGGTTCTCCATCAACGCGGACTCGATCGTGCTGGGCCGGTCCGCCGAGGCGGACATCACCGTGGAGGACACCGGGGTGTCCCGCAAGCACCTCGAGATCCGCCGGCAGGGCGAGCACTTCCTGGCGGTGGACCTCGGCTCGACCAACGGTTCCTACGTGGACGGGGAGCGGGTGATCGGCCGCTCCGAGCTGGTCAACGGCTCCGTGATCACCCTGGGACGGACCCGGATCACGTTCCGCCTCCTGACCCCGAAGGGGAACCGCTGAATGTCCGAGCTGACCGTCACCCTCCTCCGCTTCGGGTTCCTGGCCCTGCTCTGGATCTTCATCTTCAGCATCGTGGCCAGCCAGGGCCGTGACCTGGCGGTGGGCGGGAAGCTCCCGGCCGTCCTGGGCCGGTCCCGCGCCGAGCGGCGCGCCGCGGCCGCGGCGCCGGCCCCCGAACCGGCCGTACCGCCCGCCGCCGGCCCCACCACGGGACAGCAGCGCTCCCGCCCGCAGACCCTCGCGGTGCTGGAGGGCCCGCTGCAGGGCCGCAGCTACACCCTGGGCAACGCCCCCGTCCTCCTGGGCCGCTCCCCCGAGGCCACCGTCCCCCTCGGCGACGACTACGCCTCGGGGCGCCACGCCCGGCTCTTCCCCCAGGGCTCCCGCTGGTTCCTCGAGGACCTCGGTTCCACCAACGGCACCTTCGTGGGCCAGCAGCGCCTCTCCCGGGCCGTGCCCCTCGACGCCGGGACCCCGTTCCGGGTGGGCAAGACCGTCCTGGAACTGAGGTCCTGACGCATGGCGATCGCCTTCCGCTACGCCGCGCGCTCCGACGTGGGCAGGGTCCGCTCGAAGAACGACGACTCCGCCTACGCGGGCCGGCACCTCGCGGTGGTCGCCGACGGCATGGGCGGGCACGTGGGCGGGGACGTCGCCTCCGCGTCCGCGGTCATGGACCTCACCTCCCTCGACCGGCCCGACCACCACGGCGACGGCGCCACCGTGCTCGCGGACGAGATCCAGAACGCCAACCAGAACCTGGCCCGCCTGGTCCTGGGCAACCCCCGCCTGGGCGGGATGGGAACCACCGTCACGGCGCTGCTGGCCGACGAGGACGAGATCGTCGTCGCCCACATCGGCGACTCGCGGGCCTACCGGCTGCGGGAGGACGAGTTCCGCCAGGTCACCCGGGACCACACGTTCGTGCAGCGGCTCATCGACGAGGGACGGCTGCGCCCGGAGGAGGCGGAGTCCCACCCGCACAAGAACGTCCTGATGCGCGTGCTCGGGGACGTCGACGCCTCCCCCGAGATCGAGGTGGAGACCGTCCGCCCCGAGATCGGCGAGCGGTGGCTGCTGTGCTCGGACGGGCTCAACGCCGTGGTCCGGCCCGAGACCATCGAGTCCGTGCTGCGCTCCGGGGACGACCTCAACCAGATCGTGGACACCCTCGTGGAGCTGACCCTGGACCGCGGGGCGCCGGACAACGTCACCGTGGTCGTGGTGCAGGTCTTCGCGACCGACGAGGACGCCCCGGTCGCGCCGCAGACCGGCGAGGCGCGCGGGGCGGTCCCGGACCCCGGCTTCGCCCTCACCTCCGACGAGATCACCGGGGACGCGGCTGCCGGACCGGAGGCCGAGGAGTCCTCCGCCGCGGTGCTGCGCCGCGACCTCGCCGCCCGTCCGCACCTGCTGGTGGGCGCCGCCGCCAACGCCACCCAGACCGGGCGCATCCCCACCGTGAGCGACAGCATCCTGCAGCGTCGCGCGACCCTGCTGCAGACCTCCGCGCCGGACACCCTGGCCGATCCCCAGGAGGTCGAGTCTGCGCTGCACCGGGCGGAGGCCGCTGCCCCGTCCGCGCGCCGGCGCCGGGACAGGCGCGCGCTCACCGTCCTCGCCCTGGCCACGGTCGGGCTCCTGCTGGTGGCCGGCGGATGGCTGACCACCACCTGGATCAACTCCCAGTACTACGTGGGCGAGCAGCAGGGCAACGTGGCCATCTACAACGGCGTCTCCCAGTCGCTCGGCCCCGTGAGCCTCAGCGACCTGGAGCGGACCACCGACCTGCGGGTCGAGGACCTGCCCGGCTACACCCAGGAGCGGGTCCGCAACGCCATCCCGGCCGGGAGCCTGGAGGAGGCCGAGCGGATCGTGCAGGAGCTGCGCGAGTCCGCCCCGGACGCCGGCCCCGGCCCGGAGCCGCGCCCCACCGGCACCGTCCGCCGCGCCACCTCCTCGCCCGGCACGGCCCCGGACGCGTCCCCCACGGCGTCGCCCGCCGCGAGCCCTGGAGGTGACCGATGAGCTCCACCGCCGGAACCCGCTCCCCCGAGGAGCTCGCCGAGCCCCGGCAGAAGCCGCGGCGGCTCACCGAGCTGCTGCTGCTGGTCGTGGCCGTGGCCATCGGCGTGGGCGCCAACATCCTCGTGGACCCGGACCAGCTCGGCACCGGGAATCCGCACATCCTGGTCTCCGGACTCGTCCTGGGCATCGGCGGGCTGGTCCTGCACCTGGTGGTCCGTCTGCGGGCCAAGTACGCGGACCCCTACGTGCTGCCCATCGTGGTGGCCCTCAACGGCCTCGGCATCGCCATGATCCACCGTATCGACCTCACCACGGACCAGTCCGCGGCGCAGTCCCAGGTGCTGTGGACCGCGCTGGCGATGACCGCCGCCGGCCTGGTGCTCTGGTTCCTCAAGGACCACCGGGTGCTGCGCCGGATCACCTACATCTCCCTGGTGCTCAGCGGCCTGCTCCTGCTCCTGCCCCTGCTGCCGGGACTCGGTGTGGAGCTCAACGGCGCGCGGATCTGGATCTCCGTGGGCGGGCGCACCTTCCAGCCGGGCGAGGTCGCGAAGATCACCCTGGCCGTCTTCTTCGCCGGGTATCTCTCGACCAACCGCGACCTCATCCTCCTGGCCGGCAAGAAGCTCGGTCCCCTGCGCCTGCCGCGGTTCCGGGACATGGCCCCCATGTTCGCCGCCTGGCTCGTGGCCATCGGCGTGCTGGTGTTCCAGCGCGACCTCGGCTCCGCGATCCTGTTCTTCGGCCTGTTCCTGGCCATGATCTACCTCGCCACGAGCCGGCTGAGCTGGATCGTGATCGGCCTGCTGCTCGTGGCCGTCGGCGGCTTCTTCGCGAGCCGGATCTTCGGCCACGTGGCGGCGCGCCTGGACTCCTGGCTCAACGCCTTCGACCCGGAGGTCTTCAACCGGGCCCCCGGCGGGTCCGCCCAGATCGTCCAGGGCCTGTTCGGGCTCTCCTCGGGCGGCCTGTTCGGGCAGGGCCTGGGCCAGGGCCGGCCGGACCTCGTCTCCTACGCCAACTCGGACATGATCATCACCGCGTTCGGCGAGGAGCTGGGCCTGATCGGGCTCGGCGCGATCCTGATGCTCTTCTTCCTCCTCGTCAGCCGCGGCTTCCGCGCCGCCCTGGGCACCCGGGACGCCTTCGGCAAGCTGCTCGCCGCGGGGCTGTCCGCGGTCATCGTCCTGCAGCTGTTCGTGGTCGTGGGCGGCGTCACCCGGCTCATTCCCCTGACCGGCCTCACCACCCCGTTCATGTCCGCCGGGGGTTCCTCGCTGCTGTCCAACTGGATCATCGCGGCGATCATCCTGGCCATCTCGCACACGGCCCGCCGGCCCGTGGTCACCGGGCCGGCCACCGAGGCCGACCTCGCCGAGATCGCCGCCTACGAGGCCGCCCTGCGGGAGGCCTCGCGGCGGGACGAGCAGGAGCGTGCCGAGCGCCGGCGCGGAGCGGGCCGGGACGCGGACGAGCCCGGCCCCGGGCGGCCGGCCGCACGCCCGGACACGGCGCGCCAGCACGTGGTGCCCGTCGACACCGGGGCGACCGAGCCGATCGCGGCCGCCGGCCCGGGCGGGCGCCGCGGCCCCGAGGACGAGCCGGCCGACGACGGCACCCCCACCGAGGCCATGTCCCGCCTCAACGACCAGGACCGCCGCACCCCCGGCGGTCCCCGGCGCACCGAGAACGGAGGAGCATCGTGAACCGGGCGATCCGACACACCTGGGTGGCCGGCGTGGCGATCTTCACCGTGCTGCTCCTGGCGCTGACCTACGTGCAGTTCTTCGCGGCGCGGACCCTCGAGGCCCACCCGTGGAACAACCGCAGCCTCTACGACCAGTTCGGCGCGGACCGCGGGGCGATCCTCGTGGACGGCGACGCGAAGGCCTCCTCCACGCCCTCGGACGACGACTTCGAGTACCAGCGCGTCTACACGGACCCGCTGCTGTACGGGCACCTGACGGGCTACTTCTCGCTGGTCTACGGCGCCACCGGCCTCGAGGCGGCCCTGGGCGAGGAGCTCTCCGGCGCGTCCGACGAGCAGTTCTACGACCGCGTGGTCTCGATGTTCTCCGGGGACCAGCCCACCGGCGCGTCGGTCGAGCTGACCATCGACCCGGAGCTGCAGCGGACCGCGGCCCAGCTGCTGGAGGGGCGCCAGGGCTCGATCGTCGCCCTGGACCCGGAGACCGGCGCGATCCTCGCCATGGTCTCCAGCCCCGGCTACGACCCCAACGAGCTCGCCTCCCACGACTCCGGCTCCGTGATCGCCGCCGCCGAGCGGCTCAACGCGGACCCGGCCGAGCCGCTCGTCAACCGCGCGATCTCCGGCGACCTCTACGCCCCCGCCTCGACGTTCAAGATCATCGACACCGTGGCGGCCCTGGAGTCGGGCGAGTACACCACGGAGTCCTCGATCCCCAACCCGCAGGAGCTGCCCCTGCCCGGCACCGACGTGACCCTGCCCAACTACGTGGGCGGGGGGTGCACCGCCCGCACCGAGGCGGACCTGGAGTTCGCGCTCGAGCAGTCCTGCAACACCCCCTTCGCCTCGATCGCCCTGGACCTCGGGGACGAGACGATCCGGCAGACCGCCCAGAACTTCGGCTACGGGGAGCCGCTGTCCGTGCCGCTGAAGGTGACGCCGTCGCTCTTCCCGGAGGAGCTCAACGAGTCGCAGCTCGCGCTGTCCGCCATCGGCCAGTACGACGTGCGCACCACGCCCCTGCAGGTCGCGATGATGAGCGCTGCCATCGCGAACGACGGGGTGCAGATGAAGCCCCAGCTCGTGGAGACGGTCCGCTCCTCGGACCTGTCCGTGATCGACGAGTTCGCCCCGGAGCAGCTGCGCCGCTCCACGAGCGCGGACGTCGCCCAGACCGTCTCGGATCTCATGGTCGAGGTGGTCGACGACGGCATCGCCCGCGGGGCGGCCGTGCCCGGCGTCGAGGTCGCCGGGAAGACGGGCACCGCCGAGATCGGCTCGGACGAAGGCCTGAACGACGCCTGGTTCACGGGCTTCGCACCGGCCGACGACCCCCAGGTGGCCCTCGCCGTCGTCTTCGAGGACGTGGACGTGGCGACGGGCTCCTCTCTGACCAGTCCGAGCGCCAAGCAACTCTTCGAGGCGGTGTTGAACAAGTGAGACCTTCGTCGAGCACCGTCCTGGGCGGGCGCTACGCACTGACCGATCGGATCGCGATCGGCGGCATGGGTGAGGTCTGGAAGGCCAAGGACCGGGTCCTGGGCCGCATCGTCGCCGTGAAGATCCTCAAGGAGGAGTACAACGGCGACCCCAACTTCCTGCAGCGCTTCCGCGCCGAGGCGCGGCACACCGCCCTGCTGAACCACCCCGGTGTCGCGAACGTCTTCGACTACGGCGAGGAGGAGGGCTCGGCCTTCCTCGTCATGGAGCTCGTCCCGGGCGAGCCGCTGTCCAACATCATCGAGCGGCGGAAGACCCTGGACCCGGACACGGTGCTCAACTACATCGGGCAGACGGCGCGGGCGCTCGCCGCCGCGCACGCGCAGGGCCTGGTGCACCGCGACGTGAAGCCCGGCAACCTGATCATCACCCCGGACAACCGGGTGAAGGTCACCGACTTCGGGATCGCCCGCCTCGCGGACCAGGTGCCCCTCACGGCCACCGGCCAGGTGATGGGCACCGCCCAGTACCTCGCCCCGGAACAGGCCACGGGCCAGACCGCCACGGGCTCCTCGGACATCTACTCCCTGGGCATCATCGGCTACGAGTGCCTGGCCGGGCGCCGGCCGTTCACCGGGGAGTCGCAGATCGCGATCGCCCTCGCCCAGGTCAACGACCCGCCGCCCTCCCTGCCCGAGGACGTGCCGGAGCCGGTGCAGGCGCTGGTGATGTCCATGCTCGCCAAGGACCCCAAGGACCGCCCGGCCACGGCCGGGGCCCTCGCCACCGCCGTGGACGCGCTCCGCCGCGGGGACGAGGCCTCCGCGGTCTCCGCCGTGCCCGGCATGCGGCCCTTCCTCGACCTGCCCGACGACGAGCCCACCCAGGCCTTCGAGCCCGTCGCCGAGGCGCCGACCCGGCTGCTGGAGCGCGACGGCGCCGCCCGGGCGGCGGGAGCCGCGGCGGCCGGCGCCGGGGTGGCCGCCGCGGCCGGTCCGGCGCGGCCCATCACGGCCGAGCTGGACGTCGTCGAGCCTGCCCGCGGGTCGGGCGGCGGCGGACGCGACGGCGCGGATCCCGGTCCGCCGGAGCCGCCCCGCCGCGAGCGGCGCTCGGTGTGGGCCTGGTTGCTGCCGGTGCTGCTGACGCTGGGCCTGATCGCCGGGCTGCTGTGGTTCTTCCTCCTCCGGGAGCCCGCGCCCGTGACCCCGGAGCCGACCCCCACGGGCACGGTCTCCACCACGGTCGTGCCGGAGCGGACGACCGCCCCGCCCGCCGACGCGGCGGGGACCGTGGAGGTCCTCGCGGCCCGGTACGAGGGCCGCCCGGTCGACGACGTGGTGCAGGAGCTCTCCGACCTCGGTTTCCGGGTCGAGCGGCAGGGCCAGACCTCGGACCAGGAGGAGAACGCGGTCCTGTCCGTGAGCCCCGTCGGCCAGGTGCAGCGGGGGGCCACCGTCACGGTGTCCTTCTCCACCGGCCCCGACACCGTGGAGCTGCCCTCCGGGCTGGTCGGGCAGCAGGCGGACCCCCTGATCGACCAGATCCGGCTGCTCGGGGTGAACATCATCCGGTACGACGAGCCCACCGAGGACGCCGAGCCGGGCACGGTGCTGCGCACCCAGCCGCTGGGCGGCTCCACCGTGCGCCCCGGCGACACCATCGAGATGTGGGTGGCCGTGGCGCCGGACAGCGCCCCGGCCGCCGAGCCGACCCCGGCGCCCTCCGCGACTCCCTCCGCGACTCCCACCGCCACGCCGACCGGACCCGGCCGGGAGGGCTGAGCCGTGCCGGCCCGGAACGCGGTTCCCCCCCTGATCAACGACCGCTACGAGGTGGGCGAGACGATCGGGCGCGGCGGGATGGCCACGGTCCACGTGGGACGGGACCTGCGGCTCGGCCGGCGGGTGGCGATCAAGGTGCTCCGGCCCGAGCTGGCCCAGGACGCGACCTTCCACGAGCGGTTCAAGCGGGAGGCGCAGTCCGTGGCCGCCCTCAACCACCACTCGATCGTCTCCGTGTACGACACCGGCGAGATCCTCGCCCGGACCGACGAGGGCGTGGACCGGCCGTTCATCGTGATGGAGTACGTGCCCGGCCGGACCCTGCGGCAGCTGATCCACGAGGACGCCGTCACGCCGCGGGACGCCGTGGACATCACCCTGGGGATCCTCGACGCCCTCGAGTACAGCCACCGGGCCGGGATCGTCCACCGGGACATCAAGCCGGCCAACGTGATCGTCACCCCGGAGCGCCAGGTGAAGGTCATGGACTTCGGGATCGCCCGGGCGGTGGAGGACACCTCGCCGGCGCTCACGCAGGCCCAGGCCGTCCTGGGGACGGCGCAGTACCTCTCCCCGGAGCAGGCGCGGGGCGAGTCGGTGGACGCCCGCTCCGATCTCTACTCCGCCGCGTGCGTGCTCTTCGAGATGCTCACCGGGCGCGCGCCGTTCGTGGGTGAGTCCTCCGTGGACATCGCCGCCCAGCACGTGCGGGACCACCCGCCCGCCCCGTCCGAGCTCGACCCCCGGATCGGGCACCGCGTGGACGAGTTCATGGCAAAGGCCCTGGACAAGGACCGCGAGGCCCGCTTCCAGGACGCCGGGCAGATGCGCCGCGCCCTGCGCGAGCTGCGCCCGGCCGTACCGGAGGACCTCGAGGCCACGCAGTCCCTGCAGGCGGTGCCGGGGCGGGACGAGGACACGAAGACGCTGCCGCCCGTGCCCGTCCCGGTCGCCGAGACCGCGCTTCCGGCCGTCACCCCGGCCGTCGCCCCGACCACCGTCGCCGCGGGCATCGCCGCGGCGGCGCCGGCCGCGGCCGGCCACGGCTCGGTCCCGGTGCGGCGACGGCGGCCCCTGCGCACGGCGCTGCTCGCCCTGCTCGTCGTCGCGCTGCTCGCCGTCCTCGGGGTCGTGGCCCTGCAGTGGGTCCAGGGACAGCGCGGCGGACCCGCTCTCGTCGCGGTGCCCTACGTCGCCGGGATGGACGCCTCGGTGGCGGAGACGGCGCTGCGCAGCGCCGACCTGGTGCCCGAGCGCGAGGAGGTCTACGACGACGAGGTGCCCGAGGGCGACGTGGTGGGCACCGACCCCGCGGCCGACACCCAGGTCGAGGAGGGCAGCACGGTCGTCCTCGAGGTCTCCCAGGGGCCTGCCGAGGTGGAGGTGCCGGACGACCTCGCCGGCCGCTCCGAGGAGGAGGTCCGGGAGGCCCTGGAGTCGGCGGGGCTCGAGGCCGGGTCCACCCGTACGGCCAACAGCTCCTCGGTGCCCCAGGGCGCGGTGGTCGCCACCGACCCCGCCGGCGGGACCACCGTCCCGAGCGGGTCCGAGGTGGAGCTCGTCGTGTCCACCGGCCGGGTGACCGTGCCGCAGCTCGTGGGCCTGAGCCGTCAGGAGGCCGTCGCCGCCCTCGGCGCCGACGAGGTCCGGCTCTCCGCGGCGATCGTCACCACCCCCCGGGCCGGCGTGCCGGCCGGACAGGTGGTGGACCAGAGCGTGGACGCCGGCCAGTCCGCACCGCAGGGCGCCACCGTGACGCTCACCGTGGCGGTCGCCCCGGCCCCCGCGCCGGCCCCGGAGCCGACCGTCCCGCCCACTCCGACGCCGTCCCCCGAGGAGACGGAGCAGCCCACCGAGGAGCCCACGGAGGAGCCCACAGCGGAGAGCACGGGAGAACCGTCCGAGGAGCAGAGCGAGGACCCCGGGGCGGGCAGCGCCGAGGAGGACCGGTCCGAGGCCGAGGAGCGGGCGGAGGAGCGCGCCCGGGAGGAGGCGGAACGGGCGGAGGAGCGCGCCCGTGCAGCGGCGGAACGCGCGGACGAGCGCGCCCGCGACGACGGGTGACCCCGGTCCGGGCCTCGCTCAGACGGTGATCAGCGGGGACAGCGAGCCCGCCGCCCGCGCCGCACCCTTGAGCCCCACGAGCTCCAGCCAGTTGCCGAGCATGAGATAGCCGCCCTCGGTGAGGACCGACTCGGGGTGGAACTGCAGCCCGTGCAGCGGCGCGCTCCGGTGCCGCAGGCCCATGATGACCCCGTTCGGGGTGCGCGCCGTGACCTCCAGGACCTCGGGGACCGACTGGTCGACCACGGCGAGGGAGTGGTAGCGCGTCGCGGTGAACGGACTGGGCACCCCGCCGAAGACGCTGGACCCGTTGTGCTCCACCCGGGACGTCTTCCCGTGCATAAGCTCCTCCGCGTGGGTCACGGTCCCGCCGTAGGCCTCCGCGAGCGCCTGGTGACCGAGGCAGACGCCCAGCAGCGGCTGCCCGGTCCGCTCGGCGTTGCGGATCAGGGGGGTGCACACCCCCGCGTCGGCGGGGGCGCCGGGGCCCGGGGAGAGCAGGACGCCGTGGTGCTCCTCGGCGAGGGCGCACGCGGCGGCCTCGTCCAGGTCGTCGTTGCGGATCACCGTGGTGCGGGCGCCGAGCTGCTCGAGGTAGCCGACCAGGGTGTAGACGAAGCTGTCGTAGTTGTCCACGACGAGGATCTTGACGGTCACGAGGTCTCCTGGGAGTGGGGTGCCGGATCGGCACGTGCGCCCGTCCAGCTTACGCGCCCGCGGAAGGGTGCGCACCGGACGGCTAGACTGGGCCACCGGACCCCCCGCCGTGAACACGGCCCGCTTGGTGACCAGGAGGATCAGTGCCCGAGTCGAAGAACCGCCGCAAGAAGCCCGCCCGCCGTCCGGGAGGGTCCGGCCGGACGGCACCGGCCGCCGGCCCGCAGGTCGACGAGGAGCTCGCCCGGCTGGCGGCGGAGGGACTGCCCGGAGGGTCCACCGCCTACGACCCGGACGCGACTGCCGCCGCGGTGGCGCAGGAGCTGACCGAGCGCTCCCGGCACGGCTCCCCGGAGAGCCACGCCCCCACCCCCACCTGGTACAAGGCCGTCATGCTGGGGCTGCTCGTCGTCGGGCTGCTGTGGCTGATCGTCTACTACCTCTTCCAGGGTGCCTACCCCGTGCCGGGGATCGGGACCTGGAACATCGCCGTGGGCCTCGGTCTGATGATGGCCGGTCTGATCATGACCACGAAGTGGCGATGACGGCGGTCCGGACCGCCTGACTGGCGGTGCGCGGTCCGCCGCGCCTGCTGAGAGAATGGGAGCGGATCCCGACGACCACGGAGGAAACGTGTCCCATTCCAGCATCGACCCGGACGAGCCGCGCGACGGGCCGCCGCGGCCGCTCGAGGACGAGATCGCCGAGTCCCGGCCCCGGCGCGGCGGGCGGATCAACCCCGCCACGTTCGAGGTGCGGCTGCGCCGGTGGGCGCTGCTGCTGCTGATCACCGTCCCCGCCGTCTGGTTCGTGGTGCAGCGGCTCACCTGACGGGCACCGACGACGGCCGGCGGCCCGCACCTCGAGGGTGCGGGCCGCCGGCCGTCGGTCGTGCGGAGCGAGGGTCCCGCGGCTGCCGGGATCAGGCGTCGGCCGTGATGGCCTCCTGGCCCTCGACGGTGTCCTCGGGGTCCTCCTGCGGGGCGGTGAAGGCCACGTCGAGGGTGATCGCCACCTTGTCGGAGACGAGCACCCCGCCGGCCTCCATGGCGGCGTTCCAGGTGATGCCGAAGTCCTTGCGGGAGATGGTGGTCTCGGCGGAGAAGCCGGCCCGGGTCACGCCGAAGGCGTCGACGACCACGCCGTTGAACTCGGTGGCGAACTCCACGGTGCGGGTGACGTCCTTGACGGTCAGCTCGCCGGTGATGGTGCCCTCCTCGCCGTCGAAGGCCACGGCCGTCGAGCGGAAGGTCATCGTGGGGTACTGCTCGACGTCGAAGAAGTCGGCGCTGCGGACGTGGCCGTCCCGGTCGGCGTTCTTCGTGTCGATGGAGGCCATCTGCACGGTGGCCGTCAGCGTCGAGTCCTCGACCGGGTCGGCGACCCGGAGCTGGGCGTCGACCTCGCCGAAGGTGCCGCGGACCTTCGAGATGCCGGCGTGGCGGACCGTGAAGGCGACCTCGGAGTGGGCGGGGTCGAAGGTCCAGGAGCCGGGGACGAGTGCGGTGAGCTGGGACATGGTGTTCTCCTCGGGGTGCGGATCGAGCAGGTGATTGCTTCGTCAACTACTCTACGAACACCTTGGTGATGTGTCAACAACCTAGGTGGATCTTCTGCCCGGCACAGGGATCCGGCGCCCGGGGCGGGACGCAGGCGGGGCCCTGGGCCCCCGCTCAGTCCCGGGGGTCGAGCGCTGAGCGGTCGCTGAGCTCGTGGAAGCGGCGGCGGTGGTACACGAGCGGGGCACCCGTGCCCTCGTCGCCGAGAACGTCGACCACCGCGGCGTTGAAGACCAGCGCGGGGCCGGCCTTGATCCGGGCCAGGGGGACCGCGCGCAGGACGCGCCCCACGCCGAGCAGCCGGGGCTCCCCGGTCGCCAGGTACTCCCACGGCATGTCCGGCCCGAACCGCGGGGCACCCGAGACGGCGAAGGACCGGGCGAGATCCAGGTTCTCGGCGTCCAGCAGGTGCACCAGGAAGGAGTCCGCCTCGGCCAGCAGGGCGGCCGAGCCCTGCCGGGCCTGCAGCGAGAAGCCGAGGATGGGCGGGACGGCCGACACGGAGGACACCGAGGACGCGGTCAGCCCGACCGGCCCGTCGGGGCCCCGAGCCGTGATGATGGCGACCCCTGCGGGGTGGTCGGCGAACACCGCCTTGAACGCGTCCCCCACGTGGTCCAGGTCCGGCAGGTGGTCGGCGGGCACCTCGAGGTCGGCGACCTCCGCGGCCGCGTGCTCGGCCGGCGCGCCGGAGGGCGGGACCGAGCTCAGCCGGGGCTCCTCCGCGGACGAGCCCGGGCTCGGCCCGATCGGCACGGAGCCGCCGGAGGCCCCGCCGGGTCCGCGTTCGTGGTGCTGGGCCGCCATGAGGATCCTTCCGTGGAGTGCGGTGGGAACGGTGCCGCCGGACACGGCGCCACCCGTCCACGCTAAGACCTCAACCGGGGCGGGCGTCCAACCATTCCGCCGGTGACGGATCGAGGACTTCTGGCGTCACAGACTTGCGCAGGCCCCGATCCTGTGATCCGGATCGCCGCTCATCGGGTCAGGCCCCGGTAGCCGCGGGCGAAGTGCACCAGCGGGTCGTCCGCCTGCGCCTCGCTCACCCCCCGGCCCATCGCCGTCACCTCCCCCACCACGAGCCGGTGCGTCGCCGCGGTGTGCACCGCCACGGTGGCGAGCTCGAACCACGCGAGGGCCCCGTCCAGCACCGCCGCTCCCGAGCCGGGAGCGCGGCGGAAGGGCACCCGGTCCAGCAGCCCCTCCACGGGGTTGCCCGGGCTCGCGAGCCAGTTCGCCGCGCCCTCCTGCTCCCGGCGCAGCACGGAGAGGGTCCACGCCCCGGCAGACTCCACCGCGTCGCAGATCCGGCCCTCCTCGAACAGGCTGACCAGCATGGTGGGCGGGTCGTAGGACACGTCGAGGAAGCCGGTGACGGTCGCGGCGACGTCGCGCCGCCGGTGCCGGGCGGCCACGACCGCGACCCCGGAGGCGATGTCCGCGGCGAGCAGCCGGTAGGCGCCGGCGTCCTCCTCGTCCACGGCCGCCGGGTCGATCAGGTGGGCCGGTGCGGCCTCGGGGAGCTCCATCCCGTCAGTGTGGCACGGCGCTCACCGCGCGGCGGCGGCACGGCCCGTCATCCGCAGGGTGAGGTTCAGCCGCCCGCCCTTCATGCCCAGCTCCGGGGCGGCCGTGCCCGGGAGGATCCGCGGCACCCCGTGGAACGCGTAGCGGGAGGGCCCGCCGAAGACGAACAGATCGCCGCTGCGCAGCTCCACGTCCCGGTACGGGGCCGCGCGGGTCTGCGTGTTGCCGAACCGGAAGACGCAGGCGTCCCCGAGCGAGAGGGACACGATCGGGGCGGCCGAGAACTCGTCCTTGTCCTGGTGCATGCCCATCCGCGCCGTGGCGTCGTAGAAGTTGAGCAGGGCCGTGTCCGGCAGGTAGCCCCGGGCCTC
This sequence comes from Kocuria sediminis, assembly GCF_009735315.1. NCBI lineage: Bacteria > Bacillati > Actinomycetota > Actinomycetes > Micrococcales > Micrococcaceae > Kocuria > Kocuria sediminis. The sequence goes on along the minus strand of NZ_WOGU01000018.1, from coordinate 7,563 downwards.
CGCGCTGTCCTCGCCGCAGGCCTCCACCACGGCGCGGCGGCCCAGCTCCGCCAGCCACGGCGGCATGTCCGGGGCCCGTTTGTGCTCGCCGGTGCGCAGGTACCGGTAGGGCGCCCAGTCCCAGCCCAGCGTGGTCGAGCGCACCGACATCCGGCCGCCCCCGGGCAGGACCACGTGGCGCAGGGGCACGGGACCGGTGGCCCACTCCCGGCACCGCAGCACCAGCTCCCGCTGCCGGGCCAGGTCCAGCCAGCCCGGCACGTGCACGGCTCCCGGCGCGATCTCGGCGCGCTCCCGCGGCAGCTCGAAGAGCTCCGGCACCCCGAAGGGGGTCGAGGGATCGGTCATGGTGCCGAGCGTAGCCGGGGCCGCCGACAGCTCCGGCGGCAGCGCCGGGTGCCCGCCCTGCGCCGCCTGTGCTCCCCGCCACGGCGCCGCCCGCCGGACAGGAGTAGCGTGGAGGCCCTCCCCGACTCCCCGGAAAGGTCCGCCGTGCCCCTGCCGCTGTCCGTCATCGACTTCGCCACCGTCCGCCAGGGCGCGTCCGTCGGTGAGAGCTTCGCCGACTCCGTCCGCCTCGCCCAGCACGCCGAGCGGCTGGGCTACCGGCGTGTCTGGTACTCCGAGCACCACAACATGCCCACGATCGCGTCCTCGGCCCCGGCCGTGCTGATCGCCCACGTCGCGGCGCACACGTCCACGATCCACCTCGGCTCGGGCGGGGTGATGCTCCCCAACCACTCCCCCCTGGTCGTCGCCGAGCAGTTCGGCACCCTCGCCGAGCTGCACCCCGGGCGGATCGACCTGGGCCTGGGCCGGGCGCCCGGCACCGACCTGCGCACGGTGCGGGCCATGCGCAGGGACCCCTCCGCGGCCGAGCAGTTCCCGCAGGACGTGCGCGAGCTGCAGGGCTACCTGAGCGGCCGCTCCCTCGTGCCGGGGGTCAGCGCCGTCCCCGGCGCCGGGACGAACGTGCCGCTGACGATCCTCGGCTCCTCGCTGTTCGGCGCGCAGCTCGCCGCGGCGTACGGGCTGCCCTACGCCTTCGCCTCGCACTTCGCCCCGGACGCCCTCGCGGACGCGGTGGCCGCCTACCGGGCACGGTTCCAGCCCTCGGAGCAGCTCGCCGAGCCGTACGTCATCGCGGCCGTCAACGTCATCGCCTCGGACAGCGCGGACGACGCCGCCGCGCAGCTGGAGACCGCTCGGCGCGAGCGGGTGCGGGCCATGGTGGGCCGTGAGCGCGCGCTGAGCGAGGCGGAGCTGGACATGGTGATGGACAGCCCCGCCGGGCAGCAGATCCTGCACATGCTCCACTGGTCCGTCGCCGGCACCGGCCCCGAGGTCAGGAGCTACCTCGAGGGCTTCGTGGAGACGGCGGACGCCGACGAGCTGATGATCGCCCCCGCCTCCCCCGGCCGGGACCAGGTGCTGCGCTCGTTGGAGATCCTCGCGGAGGCCTGGGACGCCGGCGCCCGTCACATTGCGGACGGGCGGACGGGCACGGGCGTGCGACGGTAGGTTGAGGGAGCGGCCCGGTCCCCAGGACCGGGCCCGGCACGGTGCCGCCCCTCCTCGAAAGGTCCCCCCGCATGCGCGCATTCCCCGCTCGACGCACCGCCCGCGCCCTGGCCGCGGCCCTCGTCCTCGCCGGCGTCGGCGTCTCCCCCGCCGCGGCGGCCCCGCGCACCGTCGACCTCGTCAATCTCGGCGACTCCTACTCGGCGGCCTTCGGCACGGGCGGTCTGCAGGAGGTCGAGGGGCTGCCCGGGTGCTACCAGGGCACCGGTGAGGACCACGTCGACAAGCTGGCCGACCGGCCGCGCGTGGACGTGGCCCTGGACGCGGCGTGCGCCGGGTTCACCACCGCGCAGGTGCGGGAGCTCGTCTCGGTGCCGCTCGTGACGGGCGCCCTCGGCGAGGCGGAGCTGGTCACGCTCACCATGGGCGGCAACGACATCCTCTGGGGCGACTTCATCCGGGCCTGCAGCGCCCCCGCCGAGGCGGCCGCCGGGCCGAGCGCGTGCGACGCCATGCTCGCCCGGGCCCCGCGGCTGATCGACACCGCCGCCGCCTCCGCGGCCACCACCGTGGAGGCGATCGACGAGGTGACGGACGGACGCGTGGTCGTGCTCGGCTATCCGCACCTGCTCGACGAGCAGCAGGACAGCGCGCTCGTCTCCGCGGAGCGCGCCGCCCAGCTCAACGCCTGGACGGACGAGCTCAACGCCGCCCTCGCCGCTCAGGTCGAGGCCGAGGGCGCCGTCTTCGTGGACGTCACCGACCGCTTCCGCGGCCACGGGGTCGGGTCGGCCGACCCGTGGATCCTCGTCGACCCCGGCAGCGCCCACCACCTGCACCCGACCGAGCAGGGGTACCTGTCGGGCTACTACCCCGGCCTGATGAGCCAGGTCGCCCGGTCCCGCTGACGGGTCGGCCGAGCACGAGAAGGGCCCCGGATCGCTGATCCGGGGCCCTTCTCGTGGTGCCGGGGCACCGCACCGGCCGCGGGGCGGCCGGTCACGGTCAGGCGTTCTTCGTCTCGTCCCTGACGGACTGCGCCGAGCCCTGGGCGGAGGACTTCAGCTGCTGCGCCTCGTCCTGGCCCTGCGACTTGACCTCCTGCGCGCCGGAGCGGGCGGTCTCCTTGACCGACTGCGCCGCCTCCTTGGCCGGCTCCTTGAGGTCCTGGGCGACCTCCTGCGCAGCGTCCTTGGCCGACTCGACCGCGTGCTGGGCGTGGGGCTGGATCCGGTCCGCCGCACCGGCGACGAGCTCCTGCTCCTTCTGCGTGGAGGGCAGCAGGGAGCCGACGAGCCAGCCCGCGCCGAGGGCGATCAGACCGGCGGCCAGCGGGTTGCCGCGGGTCTTCGCCTTGGCGGTGGCGGGAGCGTGCTGCACTCCCTCCCGCAGGTCACCGGCGCGCTCCTGCACACCGTCCCGGAGGTCGCTCGCACGGCCCTGCACGCCCGCCTTGAGGTGGCGGCCGTGGTCGGAGGCGTCGTCGGACGCTCCCATCACGCGCTCGCGCACGTCCTGCATCTTGCCGCGGACCTTGTCCTTCTGGCGGTCCACGACGCGCTCGGGGGTCACCTTCTCGGCGACGGCGTCGACGTCGGAGCCGAGTCGAGCGCGCGTGGCCTCGATGTCGGCACGGATCTGTTCGGGGTTCTGCTGGCTCATCGGGTCTCCTTCTTGGAAGGCTTCACGGTCTCCGGGATCTCGGTGACGGTCTCGCGGGTCAGGGGCAGGGGATCCTGGGTGGCCTCGACCATCTCCTGCTTGCCCTCGTTGAGGTTCTTCTTGCCCAGGGCTGCGAGGATGCCGGCGACGACGGCCCAGACGACCGCCACGATGACGGCGGACCACGCCAGGCCGACGAGGTTGCCCAGGCCCCACATGAGGGCGATGGACAGGAACAGCAGGACGAAGTGACCGGCCACGCCGGCCCCGGCGAGCATGCCGGCGCCCTTGCCCGTGTCCTTGGCGGACTGCTTGGCCTCCTGCACGGCCTGGGTCGTCTCAGCCTTCGCGAGGGCGATCTCCTGCTGGATGAGGGTGGAGAGGTTGGTGCTCAGCGACTTGAACATCTCGCCCAGCGACTCGTGCTCCGCCCTGCTCTCGGCGTCGGAAGGGGGAATGGGATGGCTCATCGACGGTCGCCCTCCTGGTCGGGGTAGACGGTGCCCGGCACGCGGTCGGTGTAGGTGCGGGCGGCCTCGCCCTGCTCGTCGGAGCGGTAGGCGTAGGGGTCGCCCGGGGTGTAGCCCGAGGTCTCGGTGGCGGTCAGGTTCCGGTCGTAGCCCTGGTCGTAGACGGGTCCGGTCCCGACGGCGGCCGTGGTGCCCTGGGCGGGGCTGCCGCCCTGCTGCCCGCCGACGCCGAAGAACTCCTTGGCGCCCTGGCGGTCGGTGGGGATCTCGTCGCTGTCCTTCACGCCGCGGGTCGTGCGGCCGGCGAGGAGGCCGATGCCGGCGGCCACGGCCAGGAAGGTGCCGGGGCGGCGGGCCGCGAAGCGCCGGACGTCCTCGAGCAGGTCCTTGGCGTCCTTGTTCTCCAGGGAGGAGGCGAAGGAGTCGACCCGGCCGGACACGCTGCCCAGCAGGCCGGTCACGTAGTCGGACTCGGGCTTCTCGCCCCGGGAGAGCGCGGAGATCTCGTTGCTGAGCGAGCGCACGGTGGAGGCGATGCGGTCCTGCTGCGGCTTCACCTGGCCCTTGAGCTCGCTCCGGAGCTGACCGATCAGGTCCTGGGCCTGGTGGGTGGCCTCCTGCTTGACGGCCACGGCCTGGTCCTTGGCCGTCTCCTTGACGCGCTGGCCGGAGCCGACCGCCTCGTTCTTGAGCTGCTGCGCCTCGGCCTTGCTCTGCTCCGCGGCGACGTCCTTCTTGGAGGTGGTGCCGGCGTCGGCCGCGTGGCTCGCCGAACGGTCATAGGGGTTCGTGGTCATGATTCCGCCTTTCTACAGCACTTCATAAGTTCGCTGAGTATGCGAGCTGTGCCCAGAGTATGTCGTGGGCCCGGTCTCGCCAAGCACTTCCCCGGACGGCGCGGCGTCCGCCGCGACCCGTCCCGTGGGAAGGGGCCTCACGGCGACGGACTGCCGCCGTTGACGTTGAGCGTCTCCCCGATCACGTAGCTGGACTCGGCGGAGGCCAGGAACACGTAGGCCGGGGCCAGCTCGGTCGGCTGGCCGGCGCGGCCCAGGGGGGTCGACTGCCCGAACTCCGGGAGGGCTTCCTTCGGCTGTCCGTCGGAGACCTGCAGGGGCGTCCAGAAGGGGCCGGGCGCCACGGCGTTGACCCGGATGCCCTTGGGCGCCAGCTGCTGGCCGAGGCCCTTCGTGAAGTTGTTGATCGCCGCCTTCGTCGAGGCGTAGTCGAGCAGGTCGGGCGAGGGCTGGTAGGCCTGGATCGAGGTCGTGTTGATGATCGAGGACCCGGCGGGCAGATGCCGCAGCGCCGCCTTGGTGATCCGGAACATCGCCAGGATGTTCACCGTGAAGGTGTCGGTGAGCTGGTCGTCGCTCAGGTCCTCGAGGTTCTCGACGGCGACCTGCTTGCCGGCGTTGTTGACGAGGATGTCCAGTCCGCCGAGTCCGTTCACGGCGTTCTCGACGAGGACCTCGCAGAAGGCCTTGTCCGTCAGGTCGCCGGGCAGGAGCACGGCCGTGCGGCCGGCCTTCTCGATGGCAGCCTTCACGACCTGCGCGTCGGGCTCCTCGTCGGGCAGGTAGTTCAGGGCGACGTCGGCGCCCTCCTTCGCGAACGCGATGGCCACCGCCGCTCCGATGCCGGAGTCCGCGCCGGTGATCAGGGCCTTGCGGCCCACGAGCCGACCGGTGCCTCGGTAGGAGAGCTCGCCGCGGTCGGTCTTCGGCTCGAGCTCCACGTCCAGGCCGGGCTCGGGCTGGTCCTGCTCGGGTGGCGAGAGAACGGGGTAGCGGGTCACCGGGTTCTGCAGGGTGAGCTGATCCGTCGACTCGTGGTGGGCGTCCTCGGAACCGCCGTTGCTGGTCTCAGTCATGTCCACTCCTTTCGTCGTGCACTCGTGTTAGATCAGCATACTGACCAATCGCCCGCAGGGACAGCAGTTCACTCTCCGAGAACACGGCGGACCGCCGCGCGAGGCGGAATGCCGAGCGGTTCCCGCCGGCTCGTTCAGTCGCTGAACCGCTGCAGGTAGGCGCGCAGGGCGTCGTCGAACGCGGCCGGCCGCTCGAGGCTGGGCGTGTGGCCGGCCTCGTCGATGACCACGAGCTCCGCGTCCGGAGCCAGGTCCGTCATCCGACGGCCCGCCCCGCCGTCGAAGACGTCGTCCGCGCCCACCACGACGAGCACCGGGATCCGGACGCCGCGCAGCACGTCGCTGAGGTCCCGGCGCTCGGCACGCCCGCGCATCGCCGCAGCCGCCCCCTTGGCGGGCGCGTTGCGGAGCATGGCGAGCACCTCCGCCGCCACCCCGGGGCACGACTCCACCGTGGCGTCGGCGACCATCCGGCCGAGCACGCTGCGCCCGTAGGTCTCCATACCGCCGGCCAGGATGGCGTCCGCCGTGGTGTGCCGGCGCCGCCTGCCGGCACGGTCCTCCGCCTCGGGGACGGTGGCGACGACGACGAGCCCGCGGACCCGCCCCGGATGCCGCCGGACCAGCTCCATGGCGATCTGCCCGGACATCGAGAAGCCGACCACCACTGCGGAGGGCACACCGAGCTGGTCGAGCAGGCCGGCGACGTCGTCGGCGAACTCCTCCGTGTAGACGATCCCCTCGGTGATCCCCGACTCCCCGAAACCACGCAGGTCCGGGGCCACCACCCGCCAGCCGAGCTCGGCGAACACCTCGATCTGGCGCGCCCACATGCTCCGGTCGTAGGCGTGCCCGTGCAGCAGGAGCAGCACGGGGCCCTCGCCCCGGTCGGTGTAGGCCAGGGTGACGTCGTCGATCCGGGCGGTGAACGAACAGGGATCGGACACGGCGGAGAACTCCTTCCACGGACCGGCTGCTACGGCCCTTTCAGCGTAGCGACTTCTCCCCCGACGGCCGGGGGCGAAGACGTCACAGGAGCCGCTCTCACTCGACCACCCCGCAGGCCTGCCTGGACCCGGCGTCGCCCGTGCGGAGCGTGCTCTCGTCCGGTCCCTCGGGCGCGTAGCGATCCGGCACGTTGGCGAAGTTGTCGGGGCCGGAGTGCAGCATCACCGCGCTGCCGTCCTCGTCGGCCGCGAGGTCCGCCACCCGGAAGCGGTCCGTGACGGTCGTGAGGAAGCCCAGGCCGTCCTGGGTGACGTAGACGCTCGTGAGGTCTCCCGTGTGGCCGGGGTGGTCGGCCGAGTCGCCGCCCAGGTGCCCGCCTGCGGACAGGAAGTCCCCGGTGGTCCCGGGGTCCTCCGGGGCGGCGCTGTCCGTCTCGCACAGCCCGATACCGTGGACGTGCAGCCCGTAGAAACCCGGGTCGAGACCCTCCACCTCGGCCACGACCTCCGTGCCGGCGGAGACCTCCGAGAACTGCACGGTGCCCACCTCGGCGCCCTCCGCGTCCCGCAGGACCGCCCGCGAGGCCGCACCGGCCTCCGCGGCGGCCGTGCTCTCCTCGACGACGGCGCCTCCGCCCCCATCGCCGCAGCCCGCCAGGAGCAGGGCTGCCGGCACCGCTGCCGCTGCCAGAGCACTTCGCCGCATCGTTCCCCCTCAAGACGACCGCCGGATCCGCGTTCTCCGACGATAGGACGAAGAGGGCCATGACAAAAGGCCCCGCACCGGTGGGTGGGGGCCTGGGGGTGTGGGGAGCCCCCGCACCTGGTGGTGCGGGGGCTCGACCCTTCTGGGTGTGGTCCGGCGGTGTCCTACTCTCCCACACCCTGGCGGGTGCAGTACCATCGGCGCTGTGGGTCTTAGCTTCCGGGTTCGGGATGGGACCGGGCGTTTCCCCCACGCTATGACCGCCGTAACTCTGCCTCCCCCGGGTCCCCCTGGCGGTGTGGCCGGGGGGGGTGGGGGGAAATCTGGTCACAGGGATGACTGTGGATGCAATTATGTGCTGCGACTGGCGCAACCGTGGCCCGT
>NZ_WOGU01000017.1:52231-52456 GCF_009735315.1 Kocuria sediminis | reverse complement strand
GGGGCCACGGCCGGGGCCGGGTCCTCGGCGAAGACCTCCGCGAAGGCGGCCGTGCCGATCGGCAGAGCCCACCGCTCGCGGAGCTCCTCGAGGTCGATGGTGGCGATCTGGCCCTCCGGGGCGCCGCGCTCCACGGCGGGCTCGCCGGGCTGCAGCCGTGCGGTGACGGTCACCTCGGCGGCGGGCGGGCCGGGGACCTCGTCGGGCATCCCGTTCGCGGCCGGC
>NZ_WOGU01000017.1:48752-52221 GCF_009735315.1 Kocuria sediminis | reverse complement strand
TCCAGCACGACCACGTCCCCGTCCTGGGTGCGGAAGGGGACGAGGACCTCGTAGCCCACGCGCCCGTCCTGGGGACGATTGCGCACCAGGACCTGGTCCTCGGCGAGGTACTCCCCGGTCAGGGCCACCGGGTGCCAGGTGAGCCGCTCGTCGAGGGCGGTGAACTGGGCGACCGCATCGTCCCCGGTGAGGGGGTCGGCCCGGTAGTTCTGCGTGATCTTGACGTTCTCCCCGACCAGGTGGTCGTTGCGGTCCATCTGCCACCCGCCCAAGTACACGGCCACGGCCGCGGCGGCGCAGACCATCAGGAACCAGAGCAGCCACTTGCCGCTGAGCAGGAAACGGTAGGCACCCATGTCAGATCCCACCGTCTGCCCGGTGGCCCTGGCAGGACAGGTGCGACGTATCGGGCTCCGTCGGGGAAGCTGCGGTGCTGCGCGGTGACAACAAGCCGAGCCGGTCGAACGTCACGGTGGTCGCGCTCCTCAAGGTATGCGGTCGGTCTCTCGGGGCGATCCGGTACAGACCCCAGGGGCGCGGCGACAGCCGCGCCCCTGGGGCCTGTACTGCGCAGCCTCTGCGCCGGCCCAGCTGAGGGATCAGCTGTTGCGGCGGCGACGGGACATCAAGCCCAGAAACCCGATCACGACCAGCGCCAGCACCACCACAGTGGCGCCGACGGCCCAACCGGAGAGCCCCCCGGAGTTCTCCTGGTCGGCCACCTCCTGAGCTTGGGCGGAGCCGTCCGAGCTGTCGGCGCCCTCACCGGCCGGGGCTTCGGACGGGGTGCTGCTGAGGCTGGGAGCCGGGTTGGGGGTGTCCGTCCCGCCGCTCACCTCGTAGCTGTAGGTGCCTTCGATGGGGTGTCCGTCGCTGGAAACCACCCGCCAGACCACTTGATAGGTCCCTTCCTCGGACCCGGTCTCGGCCAGGGGCTGGATCACCTGGGAGCCGTTGCGCTCGAGTGGTCCCTCGGTCACGGACTGCCCCTCGGGGCCGGTCACCAGCACCTGGTGACCGATGTCCATGATCTCCCCGCTGTAGGAAAGCTTGATCTGTTCGGGGGCGGTTTCCAGTACGGCATTCTGCTCGGGGGAGGTGCTCAGCACCTCGTCGTGAGCGGCGGCGGGGGCCAGCCCCAGGGCGGTCAGGGCGCCTACCGCGCTCAAGGTGGCGGCGGCACGGCGCAGAACAGAAGTGGTGGTCGGCATGGTGGAGGAGTTCCTTCCAAGGGGCAATGCGTGAGTGGGCCAGACAGAGCCGCCGCGCCGGTGGGCGATGCGGCGGCCAGCGAGTCGTCGAGTCTGCTGTCCGAACTCACGGCCACGACCGGCCCCACCAGGGGTGGTGTTCAGCCGGTGGGCACCAGGGTGAGCCCGGTCGGGAGCAGATGATTCCGACGACAAGCTGCCGGTGGTCCGCGGTAGGAGCGCACCGGGCGCAGCAGCGACTGATCCGTCAGTACGTGCGGGCGCCTCTGTGAGACAGGTCGGGGCCGGTGCACCACGACCGGGGCGGAGAAGACTCGCCACAACTGGCGCACGCGCAGTCGCAGGGCGTCGAGCAGACCCACGAGGGCCACCTCGCCGTGGCGCAGGAATCCATACGTGACCGCAGCGGCCAGCACGTGGAAGTCCAGCATGCCCGGGCCACCATGCACCGCAGGAGCCTGAGCCTGCAGCACCAGGGCCGGTCCGATGGCCGGTGTGCTCACCTGCGCGTGGTGGGTGGCGTCGACCACGGTCGTCACGGATCCGGCGACGGTGAAGATCAGATGGAAGACACCCTGGCTGACCAGCACACCGGCGAGCAACAAGGAACGGGAGAGCACCCGGCCGGCCAAGGCCATGCACACCGGCCCGGACAGGGCCAGGGACAGCAACACCAACAGCAGCGGAGGGACCTGACCACCGGCGACCACGTGAGAGGCGGCGGCGAAGGCCGTGGCCATCCCGGCTCCGGCCCACCCGCGGGCAAGACGGCGTGCACGTGCGCTCACGTCTCCACCCCCTCGATTCATCAGCTGCTCGAGGCGGCGATCCCATTATGTGGTGGCTTTCGACAGTCCCACCAAATCGACCGGTCCTGGCCGCAGGTGCCGGTCGAGTCGACACCGCGGTGCGTCGTCTCTCCCCGGTTGTCAGGTTGCCGCGAATGTCACTGTCTCTTGCGCGGCCCCGGCTCAGGGGCGCCTCATGGGCTCGTCGCGCTCGGCAAGCCGAGCCATCATCTCGTTGTAGGCCTTCAACTCGGCATCATCGGTGCGGTCCGCCTGGCGGTCCACACGACGGTTCTCCTTCTTGCCCTCGATCGCCCACATGATCGCCACGACCACGGCGACGACGACGGTGGGGAACTCTCCGATGCCCCACATCAGCGCCCCGCCGAACTGCTGGTCCTCGATCGCACTACGGCCCCAATCCCTGCCCATGTTCGCGAACCACCACCCCTGCAGCAGGGTCTCCGAGCCCATCAGGGCCACCCCGACAAAGGCGTGGTAGACCATCGTGGCCAGCAACAACATCAGGCGCATCATGTGTCCGGGGCGGTACGGGATCGGGTCGCTGCCGATGAGCACGAGCATGAACAGGTACCCGGTGATCAGGAAGTGGGTGATCATGAACACGTGCCCCACGTGGTACTGCAGGGTGATCCCGAACAGTGGGGTGAAGTAGAAGATCACGATCGAGGCCGCGAAGTTCACCGCGGCGAAGATCGGGTGAGTCACGATTCTGGAGAACGTGGAGTGCACCAGGGCCAGGATCCACTCGCGCGGCCCGCGCGACCCGTCCTGACGGGGTTCCAGCGCCTTGAGCACCAGTGTTACCGGTGCCCCCAGCACCAGGAAGATCGGCACTACCATGGTCAGCGCCATGTGCTCGACCATGTGCGCCGAGAACAGCACCCGGCCGTAGACGGCGACCCCGCCGGAGGTGACGTAGAACAGCACCGCCAGCCCGGTTAGCCAGGAGAGGCTGCGCAGCGCCGACCAGGAGTCCCCGCGGCGGCGGACCTGCACAAACGCCCACAAATAGACGGCGGCGAGGAAGACCACCACTGCCAGCCACAGCGGGTCCACCCGCCAGGTGGTGAACCAGGAGGCGGGCGTGGGCTCGGGAGGCAACGGGTACCAGGTGAGGATCTCGGCCGGGGTGGCATCCGCGGCGATCTCCTCGGGCACCGGTGGGGCGGTGCGGGACAGAGCTACGGCCACGCCCATGACCGCCCCCATGACCAGCAGCTCCCCGGCCGCCAATTGCCACACCGCGCGCCGGGCGGTGAGCCGGCCGGCCTCCAGACCGGGAATCAGCCAGCGACGGTGGGCCAGCCCCGCCACCCCCAGCCCCAGGGTCAGGGCAGCTTTGAGGAGCACCAACTGCCCGTACGGGCTGAATAGCTGTTCCCAGGAACCGATGCGCACCGCCGCATTGACCGTCCCGGAAAGGAACACCAGGAAGAAAGCTCCGAA
>NZ_WOGU01000017.1:41996-48742 GCF_009735315.1 Kocuria sediminis | reverse complement strand
GCCCGTACGGGCTGAATAGCTGTTCCCAGGAACCGATGCGCACCGCCGCATTGACCGTCCCGGAAAGGAACACCAGGTTTTTTAATGATACGGCGACCACCGAGAAGCGACGCAGCACCACAGCAGCCATCGGCACCTGCCGTCGGGCCCCGACTCCGCGGCTGGCGCCCGCCGGCAGCGTGCCGGTGCCGGCATCGGAGGCGCTCAGCTGCGGCGAGAGCCAGGCGAGCACCATCAGCCCACCGGTCCACAAGCACACCCCCAGTAGGTGCAGGCCCAAGGAGTTCACCGCCCCCATGTGGTCCGCGCCCCCGGCAGCGTGACCGGTCAAAGCCATGGACACCAGAGCCGCGCACGCCAGGATGAAGGTGAGCAACAGCCCCATCAGGGCCCGGACACCGAAGACGAGGGTGGTGACCACGGCAGCGGCCACCACGGTCGCCGACTGAGCCTGCCCCAGGGACAGATCCGTGGCGTAGTACAGCAGCTGCTGCGCGTAGGTCTCGTCCCCGCCCACCGGCACTCCCGCCACATCGGAATAGGACAGCACCAGCACGGCCACGGCCGTCACCGTCCACACCACCGACGCCACCTCGGCCAGTCCCATCGTGGCCGTGAACAGGGGGTGCTCCGCTTCCTGGCCGTCGCCGCGGCCGTTGCCGTGACGGTTCCCGCCACGGGTTCTCGGCACGACACCGAGAGCGAAGAGCAAGGCCCCCAGCACCACGACCAGGGCGCTGTTGTGCACCACCTCGACCACCGGCAGGCCCCAGCGCACCAGTGCCCCCGGATCAGCGGCCAAACGCGCAGCCCCCGAGCCGCTGTAGAGCATCGCCAGGGCCAACACCACCAAGGCCACGATCAAGGCAGCAGCGATCTGCCACGGCCTCACCCTGTGATCGCCCGGCCTGCCCGGCCCGGTGTGCCTCTGCCCGGTGTGCTCGGGCGTTGTCGTACTCATCAGCTGCTCTCTTCCACCCGCCTGTGGGCGACGGGACAAGTTGCCTCCATTCTCCCTGGCTGATGCCCCGGTCAAACCCCCAATGACCGGAGACGGTGGTCAGCGCCTGCTGGTGCTGCCGCTGTGATGCTCAGCTCCCAGCGACAAGCGGGCGTTGCCGGGCCCCTCAAGAACCAGCTCAACGGCCTGATCCGGCAACTCATAAACCAGCTCCGCCTGCAGGATCTCGCCCTGCTGCAGGGACACCGGGCCCGTGGACGCCCACGCCAGCTGTGACTGGCGCCCGCCCAACCGTTCCACCGCATAATCCTCGGCATTGAACTCGAGGCCCCCCGGTTCCATCACGGTGATCTCCAGCAGGACCTGCACACGGTGACTGCCCTCGGCCACTGGTCCGATGAGTTCGGGAGGCACCTCACCCGGTTGCGGACCAACCTGCGCATAGGGCAGCACACCATTGATGCGCGCCAGTCCACCAGGCACAGAGCCGGAGGCTCCCAGCATGGTGCTCGGTGCCTCCTCGGCGGCCACCCCACGGGCGAGCACCGCAAAGAGAACCAACAGACAGGCCGCCGGCATCATCCAGCGCCACCGGCTGCGAGGACGCTGTGCGACGGACGGGCCCTTGATTGTCACGGAGGTGGTCATGACACCACAGTGAGGAGCCAACCCTGGAGAAACGTTGCCACGACATCCGCCAGTACACGACGCCAACCGGGACCTCGTCTTCCTGCGCGCCTTGGATCCCGTGTCCTCGACGCCCCACCGGTAGGCCGGGGGCCCTATTTCAGGAGTTCCTCTCGCTTTGGGGAATGCGCTGCAGCCGGCCGAGGCCGGGCAGGAACCGGCCGACACCAGCGGCGTAGGAGCCGTAGTCCTGGGGATGGGTGGCCAGCAGGTAGGGCTCTTCGACGAGACGGACCTGAAGTTCGACGGCCAGCAGCAGGCACAGCCACGCTGCTGCACTCACCACGGTGGGCACCAGGAGGGTCAGTCCCAGCAAGGTGGTGAGCATCGCGGTGAAGACGGGGTTGCGGATCACCGCGAAAACTTCGGTGGTCACCAGTTCGGTGCGTTCGGCGGCGTCCACCCCGATCCGCCAGGAAGCGCCCATGCCGGCCTGGGAGACCAGCACACCGACGAACCCCCCGACGGTGATGACCAGACCGGCCCACGCGATGACCTCCGGCAACCGGGGTGCGGTCACGGAGCCGGTGAGCGCCAGCGAGGGGCCGGCCGCACCGAGGACCAAGGCCACGGCGAACAGAACCCCGCCCCACCACTCCGCCGTCCCCGGTGCCCCGCTGATGCCCCGGAAACCAGTGGAGCCGGTGCGGGCCCGGTGGATCCAGGACCGCACCCCGAACGCGGCCACCAGACCGGTCAGGTACAGGCCCAGCGCGAGGGCCGGGGCCAAGTCAGTCATCATCGTCGTCCTCCTCGATTGGACGGGCCCGTCCAGGCCTTCCAGCTTTCAAGAGCGGTGCCGGCCAGGGCGGCACAAGTGAACTCAACAACGGCCTGGGGCCCAACCGTGCCGGTGAGCCGGTAACGCCCCGTGGAGCCATGACACTGACAGTACATAGGTTCGTGTACCTTTGGGGCATGAGCACGGTGACCCTCACACATGCCTCGGCCCTGTCCCGGCTGGGTAATGCCCTCTCGGATGCGACGCGCACCCAGGTCCTGCTGGCCCTGCGCGAAGGACCGGCCCGGCCCTCGGAGCTGGCTCAATCCCTTGGTGTCTCCAAGCAGGTGATGTCCAATCAGCTGGCCTGCCTGCGTGGCTGCGGGCTGGTGGCCTCTACCCCGGAAGGGCGTAGCACCTGGTACTCCCTGGCCGATCCCCGCCTGGGCGAGGCCCTGGGGGACCTGCTGGAGCTGGTCATCACCGTGGACCCGACCTGCTGCTCCCCGGAAGGATGCACCTGCGCATGACCTCTCTGACCCTGGGTCCTAAGCCCGTCACCGATGCCCGCCGAGCGGTGCTGCACCGGCGGGTGCGCTGGATCGTGGCCGGCACCATCACCTACAACGTGCTCGAGGCGATCATCGCGATCACCGCCGGGCGCATTGCGTCCTCCTCGGCACTGATCGGGTTCGGCCTGGACTCCATCGTCGAGGTCCTCTCGGCGGCCGCGGTGGCCTGGCAGTTCGCCGCCCCCGACCCGCACCGCCGGGAGAAGATGGCCATGCGGGTGATCGCCCTCTCCTTCTTCGGGCTGGCCACCTTCGTCACCATCGACGCGATCCGCACCCTGGCCGGGGCCGCCGAACCCGAGCACTCCCCGGTGGGGATCGTGCTGGCGGCCGTGAGCCTGGTGATCATGCCGTTCCTGTCCTGGTTCGAACGCCGCACCGGCCGGGAACTGGGCTCGGCTTCGGCGGTGGCCGACTCGAAGCAGACCTTGCTGTGCACCTACCTCTCGGCCGTGCTCCTGGTGGGCCTGGTGCTCAACAGCACCCTGGGCTGGTCCTGGGCCGATCCGCTGGCTGCCCTGGTGATCGCCGCCGTGGCCGTGAAGGAAGGGCTGGAAGCTTGGCGCGGGGATGCCTGCTGCGCCCCGATCTCGGTCCTCACTGCCGAAGACAGCACACGTGACAGCGACGGCTGTGGCGGATGCGGGGCCACCTGCACCTGCTGCGCCCACTGAAATTCAGCCCGCACGCACCGGCACCGCGTGACAGGCGCCGGTGCGTGCGGCTTCTCAGATGCCCGGGTAGGCGGGAATCGCGGCGGACAGCGCGCAATCCTCCGATGAGCAGAAGCGGGCCCTACGCGCCGGTAGCCCGATTGGGGCTTCGGTGGGCATTTCTCCGGCCACCATGCTGATCATCGCCCCACCGGTCACCACCAGGACCGACAGAGCCAGGGCGTCCGCGGCCTGGTGCAGGGTGAAGTAACCCAGGGTGGGCCCGAGCAGGATCAGGACGGCGAAGCCTAGAGCCAGCAGGCCCCGGCGGCGCCGGGTGATGTGTGCCCGGCGAACCCGTGGCGATGCTAGGAGCACCACTGAGTACGCGCCTCCTCAGGCCCTCCCATAATTTCCAGGAAATTCACAGAAGAAATTCGATAAAACTCTAGGGATTTATCAAATCTTGATCTTCTTCTTCATGATCTCTATACATTCTCGAATCCGACTGTGATTGTTTCGTGATCATCTTGTACTCTTCGGTGCGTGCCGACCGCTGATCCTGTCGGCGCCCTCGTGCACATCGCCGAATTCTGCCGGTGCCCGGGGCCCATGCACAGAAACTGCTTGGCAGAAGCGGGGGAACCATTTCCGGTCCCGATGATCCGGGGCCTTGGGGTTAAGCCGTTCAGAGCGCACGCGCTCCGCGGCCGGGTGTCTCCCACCCGAATCCGACAGCTCACCTCGTAGGCAAAGGGAGGAACACACCCATGGCTATTTTCAAGCAGAACACTGCCCGCCACCGCGCCGAGACCACCTCTCACGCCGTGCGCAACACCACGATCGCCGCCGCCGCCGGCGCCGCGATCGTCGGCTCCATCGCCCCGGCCCAGGCCTACGCCGAGATCCCCGCCGCCAGTGGAACTTCCTATGCGGCTCCGGCCTCCGCGATGGCCGACCTGGCCTCCTACACCTATCAGGCCCCCGCTGCGCAGGCCCCGACCGTTCAGGCTGCCTCGTCCGTGAGCCCGCAGTCCACCACCACGACCGCGATTACCCCGGCCGCCGGCGGGATCGTCGGCACCGCCCAGCAGGGCGTGGGGGGCGGCTACGTCTGGGGTGGAACCTCGTTCGGCGCCTGGGACTGCTCCGGCTTCACCCAGTGGGTTTACGCCCAGAACGGCATCGACCTGCCCCGCACGAGCTTCCAGCAGATCGCCGCCGCCACGCCGACCACCACTCCGCAGCCTGGTGACCTGGTGTCCCAGAACGGCGGCAACCACATCGGCATCTACATCGGCGGCGGCAAGATGATCTCGGCGCTGAACCCGACCCAGGGGACCTTCGTTCACTCCGTCAACGCCATGGCCCTCGACGGGTACTACACCTACCGCTGAGTCTCGCCACAACGCCGGTGGCCACGCCTCCTGAAGCCATTCCCCCAGTGCGGGGTGCCTCGAAAGCACCAACACCTGAAAGCCTTTCAAGGTACCCCGCGCCAGTGGTCGGAGCCACGAACAGCAGCGTCACGGTCCTGCCGTGGCGTGAGTCGGTGGCCAACGGACGGGGCAGGAGGCGACCTTGCCGGCCGACCCATAGGGCACCCGCGGCCACGCCTGCACTCCCGCTGAACTGGATTGGCCCCCTCCTGCCACGCAGGGGCGACGCTGCGGCAGGACGACCCGCCGGGGGCGCGGTGCGCGATCGGGGAACGGGGATGCCGCAGTGGCGGACGGCATCCCCGTCCGCCCATACCGTAGGAACGCAAGCTGGACGTTGCCCGGGCCTCGTTCGACCCCCATCCCGTTTGATACAGATTCTGCTGTACGGTTATGGCATGAGGATCTTGTCCCCGGTCGAGGTGATGTCCCGGTTCGGCAAAGCACTGGCCGATCCCACTCGGGCCGCGGTGCTCTTGCAGCTGCAGCAGGGCCCGGCGGTGCCCTCGGAGCTGGCGGCTCGGATCGGGGTGAGTCGCCAGATCCTGTCCAATCATCTGGCCTGCTTGCGTGACTGCGGGTTGGTCGTGGGCGTGCCGATCGGGCGCAATGTGCGCTATGAGCTCTCGGACCCGAAGCTGGCTCATGCCCTAGAGGACCTGCTGGGCACCATCCTCACCGTCGAGGCGGTGTGCCGGTGCGGCACCCCTGAGTGCACCGCCGAGGACCTTGCTGATGACGCCACCGTCCAGGAGGTCCCGGCATGAGCGGGGAACACCACCACGCCCATGCCGCCACCGGGCGGCGGGGCAAGCTGGCGGTGGTCTTCCTCATCACCGCCACGATCATGGTCGCCGAGATCATCGGTGCTATGATCTCGGGCAGTCTGGCGCTGCTGGCCGATGCCGGGCACATGTTCACCGACTCGGCCGGATTGCTGATCGCTTTCATCGCCGCGACCCTGGCGCTGAAGCCGGCCACGGACAAGCGCACCTGGGGCTACAAGCGCGCCGAAATCGTGGCCGCAGCCGCACAAGCATCCGTACTGCTGGCCGTGGGCGGGTTCGTGGCCGTCGAAGGGGTGCGCCGGCTGCTGGAGCCCCCGGAAGTCGAGTCCTCGGCCATGCTCTGGTTCGGGGTGATCGGGTTGGCCGGCAACATCATCGGGTTGGTCATCCTGGCCTCGGGGCGGGGAGAGAACCTGAACATGAAGGCCGCCTTCCTGGAGGTCGCCAATGACGCGCTGGGCTCGGTGGCGGTGATCGTCTCCGCGATCGTCATCGCCACCACCGGGTGGACCCAGGCGGATGCGCTCGTGTCCCTGCTCATTGCCGCCCTGATCGTGCCCCGGGCGCTGATCTTGTTGCGCGACACCGTCGAAGTGCTGATGGAGACCACCCCGAAGGGACTGGACCTGGAGGAGGTGCGCACCCGCCTGGAGGCCCTGCCGCACGTGGTCGGTGTGCACGACCTGCACGCCTCACGCATCGACTCCGACACCCCAGTGCTCTCAGCCCACGTCACCGTCCACGACGGCTGCCTGACCGCCGAACACGCCGGGGTCGTGCTCAAAGACCTGCAGACCTGTGTGGCCCGTGATTTCCACGTGGCTATCGAGCACTCCACCTTCCAGATCGAACCGGCCTCCCACCGCCAGGACGAGACCTTTCATCACTAGTCGCCACTCCACTCACCCCGGACCCTGAACACAGA
>NZ_WOGU01000017.1:0-41986 GCF_009735315.1 Kocuria sediminis | reverse complement strand
ACGGAAACCCCTTGTGAGCACCACCGCCAGCACGCCCACCTCCCAGCGCAAACCCTCCAGGGCCAAGATCATCGTGTGGATCCTGCTGGTCGCCGTCGTGGCTGCCGTGGCCATTCCCATCCTGGTGGCCCGTGCCAGTTCCACCCCGGAAGTACCCGAGGACGCCGGGCAACTCGTGCGGGAGAACAGTCGGGTACTCTCGAAGGCCCCGAATGAGCAAGCGGTGCTGGTGGAGTTTTTGGACTACGAGTGTGAAGCCTGCCGGGCCGCCTACCCCTTCATCGAGGAGCTGCGGGACGAGTACGCCGACACCGTGACCTTCGTGCACCGGTATTTCCCGCTGCCGGGCCACCGCAACTCCGTCAACGCCGCGGTGGCCGTGGAGGCCGCCGCCCAGCAGGGACAATACGAGGCGATGTACCAGCGCATGTTCGAGACCCAGGCCGACTGGGGAGAGTCCGCCGAGGACCAGAGCGCGCTCTTCCGCGGCTTCGCCGAGGGCCTCGGCCTGGACATGGCCGCTTTCGACGCCGCGGTGGCCGACCCGGCCACCGAAGAGCGGGTCAAGCTCGATGTCGCTGACGGTGAAGCCCTGGGCGTGGCCGGGACCCCGACGTTCTACCTCGACGGAGAAGTGCTCAACCCCGAGACCCTGGAAGACTTCCGGGCTGCTGTCGAGACCGCAGCCACAGACTGACCCGATGGCCACTCCATCGCGCACCACGACCCCACCGCCCGTCTCGTCGACCCCGGCTCCGCCAGAGACGGGGCGGCGCCGGGGTGCCGTCCCCGCTGCTGTTATCGGCGTCGGACTGGTGAGCCTCGCGGTGCTGTGGCTCGCCCTGGGCTCCTCCGGGGCCACTAGGGCCCGGGACGTACTCGATCCCGGGATCCTGGTGCGCTGGGGGTTGCCGACGGCCACGACCGTGCACCATCTGGCCATGTCCATCACCTGGGCCGGGCTGGTCTTCGCCACCACCGTGGTGCCCCGGTCCATCCCGGCCACCGGCGCAGGCAGGCCCAGGGTTGAGCACCCGGCCTTCGCCCGGGCCATGACGGTGACCGCGGCCGCAGCCGCAGTGTGGACCCTGGCCGCGGTGGCGATCATCGTGCTCAGCTACGCCGACACCATCGGGACCCCCGTCTCGGGCTCGCCCGAATTCACCGGGCAACTGGGTTACTACGTGACGCGCCTGATTCCCGGTCAGGCGTGGGCGGTGACCGCGGTGATGGCCGCCCTCACCACTACCCTGGCGGTGCTCGCTCGCTCCCCGCAACTGGTGGCCGCCACCACCGTGGTGGCCCTGGCCGCCGTCGTGCCGTTGTCCCAGCTGGGGCACGTGGCCGGGGTCGATGACCACAACGGGGCCGTCAACGCCTTGGCCCTGCACCTGCTGGGGGCCGGGATCTGGACCGGCGGGATCATCGTGCTCGCCCTGCTCACCCCGCTGCTGACCACCCGGCACGCCGGTCAGCAGTCCACGCACCGTGTGCTGGTGCGTTTCTCGGCCCTGGCCGGGGCGGCCTTCGTCCTGGTGACCGTCTCGGGGGTCATCAATACCGTCTACCGGATCGGGGGATGGGACGGACTGGATTCTGGTTACGGGGCCCTGGTGATCGCCAAAACGATCGCCACCCTCGCCCTGGGGGTGCTCGGATACCTCAACCGCCGGGCCATCACCGCCAGGCCCCCGGCCCTGGGGCGGGTGTGGCGGTTGATCACCGTGGAGGCCTTGATTCTCTGCGCGGTGATGGCCCTGGGTGTCGCCCTGGGGCGCACCCCCACCCCGGTGCCCCGGGAACGGGAACCGGACATCACCGACGCCGAGATACTCACCGGCTACCTGCTGCCCCCACCACTGAGCGCCACCGAGTGGTTCACCCAGTGGCGGTTCGACTGGCTGTGGATCGCCGTGGCGATCCTCGCCGCAGTCCTCTACCTGGCCGGGGTGCGGCGCCTGCACCGGGCCGGGACGCCGTGGCCGGCCGCGCGCACGGTCGCGTTCCTGGCCGGGCTGGTGCTGCTGGTCTATGTCACCTGCGGGGCGATGGCCATCTACGCCCCGATCCTGTTCAGCATCCACACCACCGCCCACCTGCTGCTGGCCTTCCCGGTGCCGCTGCTGCTGATCGCCGGAGCCCCCGGCCGCCTGGCGGCAGCCCTGGTGCCGGCCCGCACCGACGGATCCACCGGGTGGCGCGAACTCACCACCCGGTGGCGCACCTCCCGGGCCGGGGTGTTGCTGGCCCGCCCGGTCCCGGCCGCGATCCTGGTCCTGGCCGGGCTCGGTGTCTCCTACTACACCCCCGTCTTCGCCCTGGCCCTGCACACCCACGTCGGCCACGAACTGATGAACACCACCGCCATAGCCCTAGGCCTGATCTTCGCCGCCACCGTGCTGAGCCCACCGCGCGACCGGGCCGCGGTGCACACCCGGGCGCTGACCCTGGTCGCGGTCCCCGGCGCCCTTGGGGCCTGGGCGGCGGCCATCGCCCTGTCCCCGATGATGGTCCAACCGGAGTGGTTCTCCGGGCTGGGAAGGGACTGGGGGCCCTCCCCGCTGGCGGATCAACAGTCCGCGGCCAGCTCCATCCTCCTGACCGGGGCCCTGCCCCTGCTGGCCGCGGCCCTGGCCGTTCTGGCCCGAGGACACCACCCCGCCACCCCCGACATCGACAACGGAATCGTCAAGGACACCCACCATGGCTAAATCCACCACGACCACCACCGGCCACCCCGATGCCGGCCCGGCAGCCGAGGCACACCTGCCCGGCTTCGCCCGCCACCGCCCCTTTGCGATCCTCGTGCTGGTCACCGGGGTGATCGGCTGGATCGCCTCCGCGATCCTGGTCCTCGAGCGCCTGGAGCTTTACCGGGACCCGAACCACGTCACCAGTTGCGACATCAACCCGTGGGTGTCCTGCGGGCAGGTCATGGGCACCTGGCAGTCGGAACTGTTCGGCTTCCCCAACCCGCTGATCGGGATCGTGGCCTTCGCCGTGGTCATCACCACCGCCATGGCGGCCCTCTCCGGGGCGCGGTTCGGGCGCTGGTACTGGGTCGGGTTGCAGGCCGGGGTCACCGCCGGGGCGGTGTTTGTTACCTGGCTGTGGTCCCAGGCGCTGTTCTCGATCTACATCCTCTGCCTGTACTGCATGATCGTCTGGGCGGCGATGATCCCGCTGACCATCCTGCTCACCGTGCGCAACCTGGTCCACGGCATCATCCCCGCCCCCGCGGGGCTGGTGCGCTTCGCCGCCGAGTGGGCCTGGACGCTGGTGGCCATCACCTACGTGGCCGTGGCCGCCTCGGTGTTCTTCCGCTTCTTCACCGCCTTCACCGGCCTCTGATACGTGCCCGGCCCCGGCGCCCCCATGCAAGGGGCACCGGGGTCGCGGTCTGTCCAGACTCAGCGCGTAGGGTTGTCCTCCCTCAACGTGTGCAGCCGTTCCCGGTACTCCTCGGTGGAAGTCTCCCCGCGGGCATAACGCTCCTGCAGAATCCCTCGGGCGTGGCGACCGTTACCACCGGACCCCAACCCGTTGAGGCGATCGATGATGACCGCGCCGTTGCGCATCAGCACGACCACCAGCACGCCGATCAACAGGATCCCCACGAGAAGCGACAGTGGCCACAGGCCCACACCCATGCCCATCGCGTTGCAGCAACCCATCACCGGACTCGCCTTCCTCGTTGGCGGACCGGCAACCTGAGACCTATGGCGCAGGGCGGCCGCCGGTTAAACCGTAGAACCGCGGCGACCAAAATTACATCGTCAATATACGATTCATCCCCTTGGGCAGATAACATCGGCCTATGACGAACAATAGTTGTGCGACCAACCTGAACCCTGCCGTGGCCTTGTTCCATTCCCTGTCCGATCCCACTCGCCTGACCATCGTGGCCCGTCTGGCCGAAGGCGAGGCACGGGTGCGGGATCTGGTGGAGGAGACCGGCATGGCCCAGTCCACCGTCTCGGCCCATGTGTCCTGCTTGCGTGAGTGCGGGCTGGTGGCCGGGCGCACCGAGGGCCGGCAGACCTTCTACGCCCTAACTCGCCCGGAGCTGATGGACCTGCTGGCCACTGCCGAGACTCTGCTGGCGGCCACCGGGTCGAAGGTCGTCCTGTGCCCCACCTACGGCACGATCCTTGCCGAAGATGCCACGGAGGAAGCCCGATGAGCACCCCCGCCGCCCTTTCACCCACGGAGACCGAAGCCCTCACTCGTCGCGGCCTGCGCCTGGCCCAGTTCACCGTCGGCTACAACGTCATTGAAGGCATCATCGCCGTCACCGCCGGCCTTATGGCCGGGCTGGTCTCGGTGGTCGGCTTTGGCATCGACTCCGGCATCGAGTCCATCGCCGCGGTGCTGGTTGCCCTACGCCTGTCCGCACGGTTACGCCACGGCGAGACCGACGAGCATAAGGAGAAAATCGCCCTGCGCCTGGTAGCCGTGACCTTCTTCATTCTCGCCGCCTACGTCACCTACGAAGGCATCCGCTCCTTGATCGAGGGCGAGGCCCCGGAGTCTTCCCCAGTAAGCATCATCATCCTGGTGATCTCGCTGATCATCATGCCGGTGCTGGCCGCCGCGAAGAAGAAAGTCGGCACTGCCCTAGGTGACAACCTCATCCTCGCTGATGCCGCCGAGACGAAGATCTGCGTGCTGCTGTCGGTTTCCACCCTGGCTGGGCTGATCGTCTACGCCCTGACCGGTGCGGCCTGGATGGATCCGGTGGCCGGGTTCGTCATTGCAGCTTTCGCCATCATGGAAGGCAGGGAGGCTTGGGAGGGCGAGCTCGTCGAGGAGGACGATGACGACTGATTGCCCCTTGCCGGGTCCGGCCGTGCGGGTGACGCTCTAGGGTGAACAGGTGAACGACTTAACGGCAGTGGACTGGATGGAGCGGCACCAGATCGCCCTCTATGTCGTGGCGATCGCCGCCGGTCTCGCGGCCGGGTGGTGGATCCCGGGGGCCCCCTCCCTGGAGGCGGCGATCAACCCGGTGCTGGGCTTGTTGCTGTTCGCCACGTTCCTGGCCGTGCCCTTCACCGCCATCGGCCGGGCCTTCGCCGATCTGCGGTTTTTGGGCGCGGTGATGGTGCTCAACTTCGTGATCGTCCCCGTCGTCGTCTTTGGCCTGTCCCGGTTCGTGGCCGGCAACGAGGCGCTGTTGCTGGGGGTGCTGCTGGTGCTGCTGGCCCCGTGTGTGGACTATGTGATCGTCTTCTCCGGTCTGGCCGGTGGAGCCAGCGACCGGCTGTTGGCCGCGGCGCCGTTGCTGATGCTCGCCCAGATGCTGCTGCTGCCGGTGTACCTGTGGGCTTTCGCCGGGGCGCAGACGGTCGCACTGGTGGAGCTGGCCCCGTTCGTGGAGGCCTTCGTGGTGCTCATCGTCATCCCGCTGACCGCGGCCGCGGCCGTGCAGTGGGCCGCCCCCCGGGCCGTTGCGGTCCGGGGGGTGGAAGGGCTGATGGCCGCGGGCATGGTGCCGCTGATGATGGCGACCCTGTTCACCGTCATCGCCTCCCAGGTGCGGGCGGTGGGGGAGCAGTTCGGGGCGCTGGTGGCGGTGGTGCCGCTCTACGTGGCGTTCTTGGTGGTGATGGTCCCCATCGGGATGCTCGCTGCTCGGGCCGCGCGGCTGGACGTGCGCTCCGCCCGGGCGCTGGTGTTCACCGGGGCCACCCGCAACTCCCTGGTCGTGCTGCCTCTGGCTCTGGCCCTGCCGGCCTCCCTGTCCTTGGCGCCGCTGGTGGTGGTGACCCAGACCCTGGTCGAGCTGATCGGCATGGTGATTTTCGTCCGCCTCATTCCCCGGGTATTGCCCGAACTCGACCCGTCCCCGGTGACTGCCGCCGCGTAACTCCGAGCCGTCGACGCCAGCATCTCGGGCACCTCCGTGAGGCGCCTTTGTAGGGTGGCGGCACACCTACCTTCCACCTGGCTGGAGGACACACCATGCCCGCCCCTAATGACCCCGCGCCGTCAACACATGACGACGTGATCACCCGCCTGGTTGAGGAGGTCCTGGTCGGCGGGAGCCTGGAGGCCCTGGATCAGCTCTACACCCCGGCCATGGCGCGGGTCGCCCGACGCTGGATCGCCCCATTCCGTGCCGCCTTCCCTGACACCCGCATGCAGATTGTGCAGCTGGTCAGCGACGGGAAAACCGTGGCAGCCCGGTTCCGCTGCTCCGGCACTCACCTTGGTGAGTGGCGCGGTCACGCGCCCACAGGACGGCGCTTCGAGAACATCGACGAGGTGTACTTCTTCACCTTCCGCAACGGTCTGATCGCCAAGGCCTGGGGCCTGGAAGACACCTTGGAACGCTTCCGCCAACTGGGCTTACGACCCTAGGCCGGCAGCGCACCCACCACCGGATCAAACCCCAAATCGTCCCGGCAGAACAACGTCACTCCACGCCCAACCACTCATGGACCCGCCTGGTCCCCAGAGTGGGTTCAGCCAACTTTGAGAGCAAGTCTCAGAAACACGTCCTGACACTGGCGCAGCAATTGAACGCTGATGCCTTCATCATCTGCTGCACCAGCGCGTGCAGTAGGGGATCCCCTCGAAGCGCCCCACATGCTGAGGCCACCCCACATCTTCCTCTTGCGGCGACGGGGCGGGTGGACGTCCTGCGCTATACAGATGTCCGGATATCGGCCAATGCCCGCGAGGCGATGTTGTGGCAAGGGTCCCCCGGGCCCAGGGGTGGGCGCACCACCAGGACGTGGGCGTCTTGGCCGGGTCAGTGCGGACGGAGGCCCGGCACGGCCCCGGCGTGGGGGTCCTCTGCGATGGGGGAGGGGACGCGCCGGTCGGGACGGTCGCGGGGATCCAGCCACGTCTTGGCCCGCAGGGCGGGCTTCTCCACAAGCCTCCAGGACAGCAGCGCCAGGGGCAGCGTCAGGAAGAGGACGAGCACGGAGTTGACGGCGATTCCCCACGACGCGGTGCCGAGCAGGACGAGGAGCTGCTGCACCGGGTACGCGTAGATGTAGACGCCGTAGGAGAGGTCCGTACGCGTGGTCCAGTTGCGGGACGGGGTGGCGCCGAGGCCGAGGAGCAGCACGGCAAGCGGCAGCTGCCCGTACAGGTCCGCCCAGCCCTGATCCGTCAGCACGGCGTAGACGACCCCCGCCCCCGCGACGTGCACCCAGGTGGGGCGCCAGGTGCCCGCCCAGGCCCAGACCGCCGCGCCCGCCAGGAAGTAGCCCACCAGCCGGGCGCCATTGAGGTAGAGGTTGGTTGTGACCTCCAGCGGTCCCTCGAGCAGGGGCCGAAGGACGAGCACGGCGAGGAACATCGCCGGGAGCACCCACCGGGCGTGCCGCGCCGCGACCGCGAGACTGAGGACGAGACCGATCAGGACGTAGGCGAGAGCCTCGTAGAACAGCGTCCAGAGCGAGCCATTCCACGAGTCCGGGGCCGGGACCGCGGTCAGGGTCCCATCGATGCCCCACTGCGACATCTTCAGGTCGGCGTTGCTCAGCACAAAGCCGGCGGCGGAGGCGAGGTCGAGTGGTTTGACCTCGAGTGCAGCCGCGAGTGGGGCGAAGACGGCGGCCACCACGAGCAGGCTCACGAGGAAGGCGGGGTAGATGCGCAGGAACCGTCGCCAGAGGTACGGCACGAGCCGGGTCCGCGTCCTGCTCTCGGCGATGAGGTAGCCGCTGAGGACGAAGAAGCCGTTGACGGCCACGTCGGAGAGCAGTTCGAGGCTGGGTCCGTCGGCGCCGGTCAGGGGCCAGGCGTGGCCGACGATGACCACGGATGCCAGGACCAGACGAATGGCGTTGAGACGGTTGTGGCGATCGCCCAAACGTTCTTGGAGAGTCGTGGCCACGGCAGCTGCCTTCCGGAGGTGACGGGCAGCGCGGCCGGTGCGGTCAGCTGCAGGATGTGGGTCGGTCCGCCGGGTGCAGGAACAGCAGTGACGCCGGGCCCCCACCCATCCGAACACGAGTTTAGCTATGCAAATACATGCTTGCGTGCTGTTCCGCACAAGTGGGGACGGAATCACCTCGGCGCACGGCCAGCATGAGGCCGTTTGGTTTACATATGGCGGGATATGGGCCATGAACTCATGGCGGTTTTTGCGTTAGCGGCGTCACGATGCGGGGTCCTTGCAAGATGCCGCCGTTCATTACTTGCTGTCGAAGCGAATCGCTCCATCTCCGGTTACCAGGCAGATGAGCAGGGCATGACTAACTCGTCGGGAGCTCTTCGAGTTCCATCCGCCCCACCTCGTTCACCACCCCGAATGGAACATGCACGCTTGGGATCTCATCGGCCGCGCCTTCAAGATGTCCCAGCTGATCATCAAAGAATATGTGGGGATTGAGCACGCGCAGCACTTTTGCCTTCTCGATGCCACCGAGGAAAAATGCGTCATTCACGCGAACACCCCATGACTGAAGGGTCTTCACTACGCGCTCGTGCGATGGAGCGTTGCGGGCTGTAACGATGGCAACGTGTACCCGGCGGTTGTAGTCCGGCTGGGCTTCAACAAGCGTCTCTTCGATGTCCTGAATTCGATTGATGCCGCGGAGGAACTCGGACAGTCTACCCTCGGGTAGGGGTTCTTCGAGGTGTTCTGTTTCATGTGCGTGGAAAGCCGGTAAGCCCTCGGCTTGCATGACACGCTCTGATGAGTCATCAGCGAGGACGCCGTCAAAGTCGAATGCGATTCTTAGGTCTGTGCCCTTCGGGTCAGCTGCGGGCAATCCCAGTACCTGACCAGCGGCAAATCCCATTCTTATTGCGGTGCGAACGTCTTGCTCGTTCTGGGACAAGAACAAGGACATGTTGAGAGCGCCCATGTACTTAAAGGGAGAGCGTCCCTGCGTGAAGATCGCGCGCGAAATGGGTAAGTCGTGATGGGCTACGGATCGCATAACACGAAGGCCCGTCTCCGGGTCGTTGCGCGAAAGTATAATAACTTCGACGAGTGGCGTTTTGTTTTGTGAGAGATTGTTAAGCGAAAGAAGGCGTTTGATAAACGGAAAAGCCACCCCTGTCTCTAGAGGATTCGCAATATGTTCCTCTTGATACTCGCGATATTTCGCTTCGCCGTGCTCTCTAAACACGGCGTCGGCATTCGACAAGTCAAAAAGTGCACTTGAGGCGACCCCTACGACGAGCATGGTTTCCAGATCGTATGCCACATTATTCCTTTGCCTTGGTGAAGATCCTTTGGTCCACGCTATCCGACGCCAACGCCAGTGTTGGGGAGTGGTTGCCCCTTGTGGTCGGGTCGGTTCCATGCTGGTCGTGCCAGTAGCTAGTGAGTTCTCCTGATGTTGACATATCAACATACTGCGAGCTAGCTTATGCGTGTTCGCGAGGAAGGCTCTGGTGTGGCTGGGTAGCGTGTGTGGAAGCTTCCCGATCGCACTCAGGAGACCCCCATGGCCCGAGCCCGCAAGAGGAAACAAGTCGAGGGGCAGTTGAGCATTGATGCCTTTCTCTTCCCGGAACCCGAGGAGGTTCGTGATGAATACGTACGGCAAGTTCGCTCAGGAAGTGTGGAGGACGACCGCGCCGGCGGAGTACGCCCTGATCCCGGATCCGGAGGCGTGGTTCGAGAGGCTGGGGGAGGAGGCGACCCAGCGGGTGGGCGAGCTGATGATGGAGCTGGCCGGCCCGGACCCGGTGGGGGAGACCTACTTGGAGAAGGTGGGGCGGTTGAACGCGTCGAAGATGCAGGCCGAGGAGATCGTGCGCGCCGAGATGCTGACCCCGGATCCGTCGGTGCAGCAGGAGCCGGAGGAGGACGACGAGGAGGAGACCGGGGTGGCTCAGATGCTGCGGGTCATGGAGCAGCTGAACCGGGAGGACCGGGAGTACTGGGACGAGGTGGCCCGGAAGGACGCCGAACAGGCGTAATCCCGGCTGCTTCTGAGGGTCCGGGGCGTTTCGTCCCCCGCGCCCAGGACGATCTGGCCCCCTCTGGGGCCCAGGCACGCTTCCGGGCCAACCTCGCCGCGCTGCGCGTGCTGCGCACCCTGCAGGGCGAAGAGCGGGCCGCAACCGATGCTGAGCGCGCCACGTTGGCCCGGTGGGGGTCCTGGGGTGCGACCGGGGTCGCGGAGATCTTCGACGAGTCCCGTGCTGAGTACGAGGCCGACCGGGCGGAGCTGCGCGAGCTGTTGGATGCGACCGAGTACGCGGCCGCGCGCCGGACGGTTATCAACGCTCACTACACCGATCCGGCGATCGCCAGCGAGGTTTGGGGCGCCCTCACGGACCTGGGGTTCCAGGGTGGGCGGGTGCTGGAGCCCGGCTCCGGTGCCGGTACTTTCATCGGGCTGGCCCCGGAGGGGGCGCAGATGACCGGGGTGGAGCTGGACCCGGTGACCGCGGCGATCTCCCAGGCCCTCTACCCGGAAGCCACCATCCGTACGGAGTCGTTCGCGGACACCCGGATGCCCGGTGGGGTCTTCGACGCGGCGGTGGGCAACGTTCCCTTCTCGCGGAACACGCTGCACGACCCGCGGCACAACGCGGCCGGGCATTCGATGCACAACCACTTCATCCTCAAATCCTTGGCTCTGACGCGGCCCGGTGGGCTGGTCGGGGTGCTCTCCAGCGCCTTCACCCTGGATGCGCAGAATCCCGCGGCGCGCCGGGAGATGGCGCAGAGCGCTGATCTGCTCGGAGCGGTCCGTCTGCCCACCGGCGCCCACCGGCGTGCCGCCGGCACGGACGCGCTGACCGACGTGCTGATCTTCCGCCGCCGTCTGCCCGAGGAGGAGCCGTTGGATCAGGGGTGGGTGGAGACCGCCCCGGTCGAACTGAATGGGGCGCAGGGGCGGATGAACGCATACTTCCTTGCCCACCCCGCCCGGGTGCTCGGTGAGCCGATGATCGGTAACGGGATGTACGGCTCTGCCACTCTGACCGTGCGCGCGGAGGACCTGACAGCCACGGGGGCCCGGCTGCGCGAGCAGCTGGCGGAGATCACGGAGCAGGCTGTGTCGGCTGGGCGTGGAATGGCCGAGCGTAGTGGCGAGCAGGAGCTCGAGGTCGCTGCCTTGATCCCGGCGGGGGAGCAGGAGCAGATCGGGCACATCACCGATCGCGGTGCGGAAGGCTTCACCCAGGTCACGATCGAGAAGGTGCACGCGCCGCTGAAGGTGGCACGTACCCGGCACGGGGAGCTGCGGGCCTTGCTGGGCCTGCGGGACGAAGCCCGTGCCGTACTGACCATGGAGGCCGCCAACGTCGAGGACACCCCGGAGCTGGACGCTTTGAGGGCTCAACTGGCGGCCAGCTACCGGGCCTATGCGGATCGCTTCGGGCCGATCAACCGGTTCACCGAACGCCGCACCGGGCGCACCAATGAGGCCGGTGAGGAGATCCTGGCCCGCATCACCCCACCGGCGGTGGCTCTGCTGGGGGATGATCCGTTCGGGCCGCTCGTGCTGGCCCTGGAGCACTTCGACGAGGGCACCGGCACTGCGGCTCCGGCTGGTCTGCTGTCGCAGCGGCAGGTGCAGCCGCGCCGGCCCGTGCTCGGGGTGGACACCGCTGATGAGGCCCTGGCCGTCGCCCTGGACACGGTCGGCGCCGTGGACCTGGCCCATGTCGCGGCCCTGCTGGGCACCGATGAGGCCGGGGCGCGGGAGTCCCTGGGAGGACTGGTCTATGAGGTGCCCGGGGAGGAGGGGGTCTTCGAGACCCGTGCGGAGTACCTGTCCGGGGACGTGCGCGAGAAGCTGGACACGGCCCGCGCCGCGGCAGCCGCCGATGAGCGGTTCCACGCCAACGTTGCAGCCCTGGAGGCTGTGCTGCCGGCCCCGCTGGGAGCCGATGAGATCGAGGCCCGGATCGGGGCGGTGTGGGTGTCCCCTCGGATCCACGAGCAGTTCCTGCGCCACATCATCAAGGACCCCTCCGCCCGGGTGGACCGGATCAGTGGTGCGAACTGGGACGTGAAGGCCAGCCGCCATGTCTTCGCTGCCCGCAACGACTGGGGCACCGAGCGGATGGCCGCCGGGGACATCTTCAAGAACCTGGCCGAGCAGCGCCGGGTGCAGGTCACCGACCCGGACCCGACTGACCCCGAGGGTAATCGCCGGGTGGTGAACGCCACCGAGACCACCGCCGCCCAGGAGAAGGCGGCGCTGATGCAGGAGCGGTTCAGTGAGTGGGTGTGGGAGGACCCGGCGCGGGCGGCGGGGCTGGTGGATGAGTACAACCGGCGGTTCAACTCCATTGTGCTGCGTGACTACACCGTGGAGGGGGAGCGGTTGAGCTTCCCGGGGCTGGTCAAGGACTTCACCCCGCGGCCCCACCAGCGGGCGGCGGTGGCGCGGATGCTCTCGGAGCCCTCGGTGGGGCTGTTCCACGAGGTGGGGGCGGGCAAGACCGCCGAGATGGTGATGGGTGCGATGGAGCTGCGCCGGCTGGGGATGGCCCGTAAACCGGTCGTGGTGGTGCCCAACCACATGCTCGAGCAGTTCACCCGGGAGTGGCTGCAGCTCTACCCCCAGGCGCAGATCCTCGCCGCCTCCTCGGCTGATCTGAAAGGCGAGAAGCGGCGGGTGTTCGTCGCCCGCGCAGCAGCTAGTGACTGGGACGGGATCATCATGACCCGCACCGCGTTTGAGCGCATCGAGCTGTCCCCTGAGTCGAAAAACGCCTACAACCTCTCTGAAATCGGTCGTCAGCGAGCCGAGCTGGAAGCCGCCAATGAACGGGCAGCCGCCAGCGGGGCGGACACCATGTCGATCAAGCGCATGGAAGCCCGGTTGCAGGCGAAAGAAGAGAAGCTGAAGGAGAAGATGGATCGGGTCACCGATCCGGGGATCACCTTCGAGCAGACCGGCATCGACTACCTCGTGGTGGACGAGCTCCACGACTTCAAGAACCTCTCCACGCCGTCGAACATCCAAGACGCGGCCATTGATCCGGGGTCTGGCAGGGCCACTGACCTGCATATGAAGGTCGAGTACCTGCGGGCCAAGCACGGAGACCGTGTGATGACCGGGGCGACCGCGACCCCGATCGCCAACTCGGTCACCGAGATGTACGTGATGCAGCGCTACCTGGGCCCGGAGCTGTTGGAGCGGGCCGGGATCCACGACTTCGACTCGTGGGCGGCGACCTTCGGTCAGGTGGTGACCGAGATGGAACTGTCGGTGGCCGGCGGGGACAACTTCAAGCTCAAGGAGCGGTTCGCGAAGTTCCAGAACGTGCCCGAGCTGCTGAAGATGTTCCACACCTTCGCCGACGTGAAAACCGCCGAAGACCTGCAACTGCCCACCCCGGAATTGGTGCAGAGAGACGACGGGGCGCGCCTGCCACGCATGGTCCCGGTGGAAGCATCGGCTGAGCTGCAGGACTACATCGAGGACATTGGGCGCCGCGCTGAGGCCATCCAGGCGCGGCTGGTGGATCGGCACGAGGACAACATGCTCAAGGTCAGCTCCGACGGCCGCAAAGCGGCCCTGGACATGCGCCTGGTGGATCCCGAGCTGGGATCGGTTGTCTCGGAGAACAAGGTCAGTGTGACCGCGGATCTGATTGCCCGGGTGCACCAAGAGCATCAGGACGACGTGTTCTTGGATCCGGCCAGCGGCGAGGAGCATCCGACCCGGGGTGCGTTGCAGATCGTGTTCTGCGACCAAAGCACCCCGTCGACGGAGAAGTGGAACGTCTACGACGAGCTGAAGGATCAGCTGGTGCAGCGGGGCATTCCGGCGGAGAAGATCCGGTTCATGCATGAGGCGAAGAACGATGCCGAGAAGGGGCGGCTGTTCTCCGCTGCCCGCTCGGGTGACATCGCCGTGCTGATGGGCTCGACTCAGAAGATGGGGGTGGGTACCAACATCCAGGCGCGGGCGGTGCACCTGGTGGACATGGACGCCCCGTGGCGTCCGGCGGACATCGCCCAGCGGCACGGGCGCATCATCCGGCAGGGTAATCAGAACCCGGAGGTCGCGATCTCGCAGGTAGTCACGAAGGGGTCGTTCGACACCTTTATGTGGCAGACGCTGGAGCGGAAGTCGAAGTTCATCGACCAGATCATGCGCGGCCGGTTGGACGTGCGGGAGATCGAGGACGTCGGGGACAACACGTTGTCCTTCGCGGAGGTCAAAGCCATTTCCAGTGGTAATCCGCTGATCCTGGAGAAGTCGAAAGCCGACCAGGAGCTCGCGCGGTTGGAGCGGCTGAACCGGGCCTGGCACCGCAACCAGTCCTCGTTGGTGTTCCGCAAGGACGCGGCTCTCTCGCGTGCGGAGGCACTGGAGCGCGAGCTGCCGGTGCTGCGGGCGGCCGCGCAGCGCACCACCGATGAGTTGGGCGGGGAGAAGTTCCGCATGACCATCGACGGAGCCACCGTGGAGAAGCGCACCGAGGCCGCTGAGGCGTGGCAACGGTGGGCCGGGGTGCATGCGACCGCGCGGCCGCCCCGTGCTGGGGAGGTCGACCTGGGGGTCGCGGCACGGATTGGTGGCCACGACATTCGGGTGGTGCAGCGGTCTGGGAACCTGGCTGATCTGAGTGCATCCCCGGTGGAGTTGCGCATTGATGATGCCCCCGGGGTGGCGGTGGAAGTCACCCGGGCGACATCGTTGAATCCGAGTGTGGGCATGATCCAACGGTTGGAGAACCAGGTGCTGAAGCTGCCCGAGGAAGTGACCAAAAGGGAGACCCGGTTGGCGGCCGCGCACCAGGAAGTTGCCGACGCCCGGGCCGCACTGGACGTCCCCTTCAAGCACCAGGAGGCCCTGGATGCGGCCCGGTGGGAGGTGGAACGCATCGACCGTGCGATGCGCGGAGAGGAGACACCGCAACCGACTTTGGACCCGGAGTTGGAGGCGTTGAAGAAGCGGATGCGGATCAACTTCCCCGGAGCTCCCACAGCCGGTCGTGGCACTCCCGGCAGTGGAACCTCCACGGCAAGCCGATCACCGGAGACAGCTCGTACGTCTTATGACCAGCGCCCCACGGAGGAGGGCCTGGGGCTGTAGCTGCTGCCCCGCTGGTCTTACGACGACGAACGGTGCCCGCTCCCCGATGGGGAACGGGCACCGTTTCTTGCGCGGTGACTACAGGGCCAGGAAGCCGTCCACAGTCGGCGGTTACGGATCTGGAACGGTCGTGCGAGAGGTGACCAGCCGGCTGTGGTCGGGTGGTCGGTTGGGGTCCCTGTGTCCATCATGGGTGCGGGAAAAGCCGCGGAGCGATGGAGCTTTTGCCGTGCACATGTGGTCACGGGGTCAGGAACTCAGCCACGGTAATCCATGTTGCGGTCTGCACGACTTTGGCGTGCTTCACGCCAAAGCATGAGCAACGCCACTACCAAAAGAAGGCCAGTCAGCCATCCGATGACTGAACCCTGGACTACTAGGACGATGGAGACAACGAGCAGCACTACGTAGCTTGCGGCAAGGATCCAGCCGCCGGTCTTCACTGCTCCGACTCGGTGCCGCCACCGTTCTGCGCGGATGAGTTGGACGCGTCTGGGGTGGACTGCACGGTCTTCCGTCGACGCTGCACGCGCTGCATCTTCTCGGGTGCGGAGAGTCCGATTTTGCGCAGCTCGTCCTCGGTCCACCCGCCGTTGTTGACGGCGGCCTGAAAGGCTTGGGTGTCGTATTTCTCCGCTTCCTTGAGGGCTTCGCGGGCCTCGTCGAGGGCGCCGCGTGCGGTGATCGCTCGGCGGACGTAGTCCATCCGGTCGTTGAGCAGCCGCTGGGCGGCTTCCTCTGCCTGCTGGGGGTCAGTGAGCTTAGCCATGTGCCCACCTTAACGGACGCACACCATGCGTTCCACAGACCACGGTCACTCCGCCGGCGCTACGCACCCGTGGTGCCCCGGCGGAGCAAAGCTATCTTTTATGTGCCATAAAGGGCACCGCTGCTGGTCTCGCGGCCTTTGCGGTGGCACACTGGTCGTGTGGGGCCCACAAAGTGGGGGCGCTGCGCTAGGCCGGCAAGGAGAGGAGGTGCTGTGGTGGAGCAGGAGAATCCGCGTCGGGTGTGGACGTCGCGTCGCAAGCGGATCGA
This sequence comes from Kocuria sediminis, assembly GCF_009735315.1. Taxonomy (NCBI): domain Bacteria; kingdom Bacillati; phylum Actinomycetota; class Actinomycetes; order Micrococcales; family Micrococcaceae; genus Kocuria; species Kocuria sediminis. Next base: position 25,958 of record NZ_WOGU01000017.1, on the reverse strand, counting down.
GGGCAAGACCCAGTACGTCCGGGTGTCCATGTCGGAGTCGGAGCGTGCTCAGTTGATGGTGCTGGAGCAGCAGACCGGACTGTCGCCCTCGGCGCTGATGGTCGAGGCGGTGTTCGGGTCAGCGGATCCGGTGGCAGTGCAGTTGCGGCGGAATCAGCTGGCCGAGCTGATCCAGATGCGGCACCTGATGGCCACGATCGCCAACAACGTCAATCAGATCGCCCGGCACGCCAACAGCACCGGTGAGGTGCTCCCGGAAACGGTCGAGACCTTGCAGGAAGCTCGCCGCTTTGGGGCGGACGTGCTGGCCAAGATCGAAGAGTTGATCCCGTGATCCCGAACATCACCAAGGGTGACAAGCCGGTCGGGCTGATGAAGTACCTCGTGGGTCCGGGGAGGGCCAACGAGCACACGGACCCGCACCTGGTGGGCGGCTCCCCGCTCATCATGGCGTGGTACGACGACGTGCAGCTCAACGAGGAAGCCGCGGTGTCCATTGCCCGCGAGATCGACCTGAACCGGCGGTCCTTTGGGGTGGACGCTGACGCCAAGCACATCTGGCACTGCTCGCTGTCGATCCCGTACCAGGACCGTGAAGTCACCGACCAGGAATGGGCCGACATCGCCCAGCGATTCATGGACGAGATGGACTTTACCGACGCCGGGGCCAAGGCCCCGTGCCAGTGGGTTGCTGTACACCATGGGCGCTCCACCAAGGGCAACGACCACATCCACATCATGGCCTCCACCATTCGTGGGGACGGCACCAAATGGAACTGGGGTAATGACTTCACTCGTGCGCAGAAAGCTGCGCGTGGGATTGAGAAGGACTTCAACCTCTTCCAGCTCGGCAACCATTCCGAACGGTGGCTGCAGGAGGGCGAGGTGCGGCGGGACAGCACCCGGGAGCCGACCCGGTTCGCGTTGGAGCGCACCGTGCGCGCGTGCGCGGTGGCTGCTGACACCGAGGCGCAGTTTGTGCGGCGGATGCGCCGGGCGAACCTACTCGTGCACCCGCGCTTCGCCGCCGGCACCGACTCGGTGGTGACCGGGTACTCCGTGGCGGAGCGCCCGCCGAAGGGGATGCGGCCGCTGTGGTTCGGTGGCGGCAAGCTCGCCCAGGACCTCACACTGCCGTCTCTGCGGACCCGCTGGCCGGACGAACCCACGGTGGCGCAGGAGGCGTCGGAGGAGTGGATGGCGGCCAAGCGGCACCGCCGCATCGTTCACCCCGACGCCCCCGGTGCGGTTCTGGACGAGGTGACCGCTAGGCGGTTGGCGGATGAACTGAGAGAGGTTCGCCGGCGTCTGGTCAAGCTCGCTCCGGACGACCATCAGGCGTGGGCTCACGCGGCTCGTGAAGCTTCCGGGGTGTTCGCGGCGTGGTCGCACGCGACCGAGGACGGGCAAGGACCCCTGGGGCGCACTGCGAGGACGCTGGCACGCTCGGCGCACCGGTCGGGGCTGAAGATCACCACCCCGTTGGAAGCCCCACTGCGTACCAGTGGCACCACGGCGTTTCTGCTGGCGGTCACGAAAGCGCCCTCCCCGATGGCCCAGGCATTGATCATGAACCAGATGCTGCGGATGACCCGAGCGTTCCAGGACATGCATCAGGCCAACAAAGAACTGCGCGAGACTCAGTTGATCGTGGACACCTTCCGGCAGCACCTCTCGGTGGTGGCAGAGCCGCTACCGGAAGTCGAGCCTTCTTCTCCTAAGCGCAGTGCCGCCCACGCCGGACCCGCCCGTGCCCGTGGTGCGCTGCGCGAGACCCAGGGGCCCACGGTTGAGCACCCTTACGTAGATCGCACCTCCCGCACGGACCACGGAATGGAGCTGTAGAGATGAGCACACAACCCGATGGCGTGAACGATCTGATCGGCCGTGACCTTCAGGCAGCGATGGCCGTCGCCGGGCGCTGGGGCGAGATGATGGCCCGTCAGCGCGCCGAGCAAGTGCGCCAACGCCTGATGGAGCAGCAGCAGCGGCGACGGGAGCTGGAAGACCGGTTCGAAGCCGAACGAGCGGTGATGCGCACCGAGCTCGCCCCGGTGGACCAGGACCGTTTCTGGGAGTCCGCCAAGCCGGAGGACATCGCTGCCCACTACGGGCTGGCCCGGCAGTGGGAGCAGCACGACGAGGTCGCCCGCACCGCGCGAGGACGGATCGAGTCGGAGGTAAAGGACCGCTACGGGCTGGCTGTGGAGGACTACCTGGAAGAGCGCGTCCCGCTGCAACAGCGCACTGAGACCGTCGAGCAGGGGACCGCGGCCCGCGAAGCCGTGGACGCCCAACGTGACCACGCTGAGGCCCTCCTCAACGCCGCAGAGGCCAGCCGGGGGGATCTGCAAAACGACGCCGACACCCGCCACTCGGCTGCCGAAGCCGAGGAACTCTGGGACTCCGGAGACCGGCGGGCGAGCCTGGCCAAGAAGCTCATGGCTGCCTTTGGTGACACCGAGGAGGGCCGAGATGGGGTACGGGCACGTCTGGCCGCTGACCGGGACCAGGGCACGCCTCCCATCGAGGCCGTGCGCTCCACCAAGCGTGGTCCCAAGGCCCGCAAGAACACCGGGCGCCCAGCAGGACGAGAAAGAGGCTTGGAACTCGGCTGATGCCATGAGGGCAACAGCGAGAGGGGCGCAACCCGTCACGGGTTGCGCCCCTGTCGCTGTGAGGTTCAGTCGAACAGGCCCTCTGGAGGTGGCTCCAAAGTCAGTGGAACTCCCTTGGGGCGGTGCTCCCTGGGAGTGCAGCCGTGGAAAGGACCCTTCTCCTCAAAGAGGACCCGCATGGTCGGGTCGGCGTAGTTCTGCCACCACACCGCCAGCCCTGTAGTGGGATCCAAGCGCAGGTTTTCCCACGCCCTCCACAGCCCCGCCAGACGGCTCACCGCTTCATCATGCCGCCACCACTGGGCACACCAGGTGAACGTGTTCGAGCGACCGGCTGGGTCCAGCTGACGCCGGTACATCGGCGCCAACATCTCGGTGACGAACTCCACCACGTTCGCGTAGACCAGCTCCGCAGGAGGCTGCCCTTCCACGTCCTCGTTGCCCTCACTGGACGATTTTTCTTCCCAGTCCATGACCTACTCCTTCACCAGGGCCGCCCACCGGTTCCCGGCAGGCTCAGGCGCCACTGGCTCGGCAGCCGGTGCTGTGGGCTCGTGATCGACGGTGTCCACTGTGGGGCGGTTGTGGGCCTCTTCGGAGGCCCTGGACGCTTCCGCGTAGGGGCGGTGGTCAATCGGGATGGTGCGCAGCAGCACGGCCCTCGCCCCGGAGCCGAACATCACGGCCCTCCCCTTGGGCAGGGCGGACAGGTCAGCCACCGACATGATGTCGTCGGTGGCGTCCTGGCGGGAGGTGGACCCGGAGTCCTTCTGCTTCGAGGAGGAGACGGAGGTGTAGGTGTACTTGCCGATCAGCTCGGAGAGCATCTTCAGGTAGCCCTCCTCCTTGACGTTGCCGCCGTAGGTGACGACGTTGGCGGTGGAGAACAGCTTGCGCATCCCGGATTCGCCCCACACGTCCACGCCCTGGGACCAGGACTGCAAGAACGTGGAGACCACGATGCCGCGGGAGCCGTAGTGGCTGTAGAGGTTGGGCAGGTTCATCCAGCGGCAGACGTTGGCGGCCTCATCGAGGACGCAGAGCATGGGGGTGGCCAGCCGGCCCCCGCGCTGGGTGACGGCGTGCTCTTCGGCGGCGGTCACGGTGGCCACGGTCAGCGCGGTGACCAGGGGACCGGCGGTGCCGGCCCCTTCCTTGGACAGGGCGTAGAGGGTGTGCTTGCCGTGCACGAACGACTGGGGATCAAACTGTGGGCGATCGTCGTCCGGACGCAAAGGGTTCACCCAGGCGGCGATCTTCTCGTTCTTCAGGCAGGCGGCCATCTGCAGGGCGGTGGAGTAGACGCTGCCTCGGTACTTCTCGGGTTGGTGGATGGTGCTGGCCACCGAGTCGGCTTCCTTGGTCCACCCGTGCTCATCGAGCAGTAGTGCCGGGGTCTCATCGGTGGATCGGGTCAGCCAGTAGTGCACGCGCTCGATGGGCTCCCCGCCCACGGCGGCCGCGAGCAGCAGCCCGGCCAAGAGGTCCTTGCCGGCGGAGTCGAAGTGACCATCGCCCTTGGCGCCGACGTCTCGGGAGCCAGCGGCGAAGTTGTTCGCCATCTCCGCCGCCCGCTCACTGTCGGTGACGTAGGTCAGCGGGTTCCACCACCAGGTCGGTTTCTCCCCAGCCACTCCCTGCGGGTCGAAGACCCACACATCGCCGTCAGCGGCGCGGATGTCGCGGGTCAGGTCGGAGAGGTCGCGTTTGTTGGAGGTGGCGATCACCGGGCCGGGGGCCTCGATGATGGAGGGGGCGGCCTGGGAGGTGGTCTTGCCGGTACGGGTGCCCCAGATGTGCAGGAGGGTGTCCTCCCAAGAGGCGTAGAGGGTGTGACCGCCGCGGACCATCTTCCCGAGCATCACCCCGGGGGTGTCGACGCCGAAGCGAGCCGCTTTGGCCTTCGCCTGCTTCTGGGTGAACGGGGCGACGTCGCGCACGGTGGCCATGCGCGGTGCGGCGCGGTCGTGCTTGACGTTCCTTTGGGCTTTCTGGTGGCGTGTGATGCCCCACAGCACGAACAGTGCCGCCGCCACCAGCCCGAGGGTGGCGGCCAGGACGATCTCGGTGGTGCGCCACGGAAGGTCGCCGGTGACCACGCCCAGGGACCGTTCCCAGTACCCGGTGGGCAGCGGGGCGGTGCGCGGGGTGAGGGCATGGCCGGCGCTGGCGAGGACGTAGAGGATGGCCGGGATGCCGACCAGCGCGAAGAGCAGGGTGAGCAGCAGGGCGACTTCCCCGCCGCCGGCGGTGTACTTGCGGTCCAGGGAGCTCATCGTTCGCCCCTCTCCTGAGCGGCGCGGAACTTGGCCTCGTGCCACTTCTTCTCGGTGTCGTGGACCTGGGAGCGGCGTTCGGTGGGGGTGAACTCCATCGAGAACGGGATCCCGGCCCTGGCACCGACCTTGATGAAGAACTTCCCCTGGCCCGGCGGCGGGGAGGTGGTGCGATCGTCGAAGTACCATTCCCGGTTCTCGGGGTCCTCCAACCAGGCCCGCAGCTCGGCCTCGGTGATGGCCGATGCGTCGGTGGGGGTGTACACGTCGTCGTTGGTGTACTGGATCTCCTCATCGCCCCGGCGGTTCCAGGCGGGCGGGTCCTGCCAGGCGGCGAGCTGTTCCTGCTCGCGCATCGACAGCGGCACGGACTCGGTCAGCAACGGCATCTCGGATTTGGCCAGGCCACCGAGGATCTTGATCCCGCAGCGGTCCATGATGCCCTTGGCTTTCGCGCGGTCCTCCTCGCCGCGGACGGCCAGAAGGTCGGAGGGGGTGTGGGAGGCCATGATCTGCCCGACTCCCATCTCCCGGTTCAGCCGGGTCAGGGCGTTGACCTGATCGACGATGCCGGGCCCGGCCGCCAGGGTGTTCCACAGCTCATCGAGGATGAGCAGGAAGCGTTGGCGCTCAATCACCCCGTCGTCAGCCAGCATGTTGGAGGTCCGCACCGTTCCGGTCCCGATCGACCAGCACGCCAACAGGGTGGCCGCCCGCAGGTCGGACTCGGACTGAGAGATTCGCGAGAGGTCGAAGACCATCGGTCTCGAGGCGTCGATCTTGTTGGTGGAGGGGCGGGCGAACATCTGCCCGAACGCCCCGGTCCCGCACAAGGAGTTCAGCGAGGACTCCAGACCCTCGGTGATCTCGTCATAGCGGGCATCGTTGCCGCGATCCAGGGAGACCTCGCGCACCTCGGCCGGCTTGTCCTTGAGCACCTGGCGCAAATCCGCCATGACTGGGATCGTGCCGGTCTCGGTGTGGCGGGCTTCCAGGACGGTGAGGCACCGATCCAGGATCTGGTCCTCACGCTCGTCCAGCGGCTTCTTGCGCAGGATCGCGATCAGCGACCGGATCAGGTCGAAGCGCCGGGTGTGCAGATCGGCCAGCAGCTCCTCCGCCTTCGCGGCGGAGAGCAGCTTGGCCGCCGCCACGGCGCCGGCGTCGTCGAGCGGGTTGATGTGGCCGACCCCGCGGCCCAGCGGCAGCACGGCCCCGCCCAGGTGCTCGATCATGGCGACGTGTTCGCCCTTGATGTCGCCGAGCACCATCGGCCACACCCCGAAGGCGGCCAAACCGATGGCCATCCGCCGCAGCAAGGAGGACTTGCCCAGCCCCGGGTTGGCCATGATGAAGGCCGAGGGGTTGGCGATCACCCGCAGCTTCTGGAACCAGGAGATCGGGTCACAACACACCGGCTCCCCGGAGAGCAGGTTCCGCCCCAACGGCACGCCTTCCAGCGGGGAGCCCCCGCCCATGGGAAAGGGGAAGAGCCCGCACACCTGGTAGTTGGTCCCGCGCATCTCGCGGATCGGGTGCAGCAGCTGCGCCTCACCCAGACCCCGGCCCTTGTGACCCCGCGGGCCCGGACGACGGGCGGAGGCGGCCGTCACCGAGGTGCTGCCGGTGCGCTTCGGCTTGGCGAAGACCTTGCCCAGCTTCGTCCGGGCGAAGGCACGGTCCAGGACGGTGGTCGAGGCGTTGCCCCGGCTTTCCGGGAGGATGATCTGCTTACGGGCCTTGGTGCTCATCAGAGGGCGTTCCTCACGGTCGAGGGCAGGGCCAGGTGGTCCGGGATGACCACACCGAGGGGCAGGCCGGCGGCGAAGGTGGAGTCCTGGGCGCCGTAGGCCTCCTCCAGGCGGATCCGCGCCGAGGTCCCGAGGTTCTCGATGATGGCCTCAGCCTCATCCAACTCGCCCCGGGTACGGACGGTGGCGGTGACCACCAGCCCGAAGTTCAGCAGCCCCGCCCCGTCGGCCTCCTCGGCCGCGGTGGCCTGGGCTGCGCGGGTCTCCCGGGTGTCCCGGGCGGTGGCGCGGTTGCGGGAAGAGGCGTTGAAGGTGGCGGTGTTGATATCCGTTTCCACCATCTGCGCGGCCCGTGCCGGGTCGATGGGGCGGTAGAGCAGGGTGACGCGCTTGCGCACCAGTTCCGGGTTCGGGGCGATGAGGGCCTGGAGCACGTTGGCCTGGACGGTGGAGCGCGGGGGCACGGACATCGCCCAGGACTTCGACCACGAGCCGTTGTGGTGGTAGCAGTTCCAGAAGGTGTCGGCGGCCTGCGGGCCGACCTCACTCCAATTCAGTTCCGGGGCCATGCCGGCGGCGTGGGCCCGGTCGAAGAGGATGGCCTCTCCCGGGTCGTAGGCCACCCGAATGACCTCGCACAGCTGCTGGGCGGTCAATGGGGCGGCCACCCCGGCCCCGGTGTCGTTCAGCGACAGGGTGAGGTTGGGCAGCCGGGCGGCCAGGTCATCGGCGACCTCGCCGGCGTTGCGGATGCGCCCGCCGGCCCGCACGGAGGCCTTGAAGGTCACCGCGATGTAGGCCCGGGTGACGGTAGCCCCGGTGGGCAGCATTTGCACGGTCTCGTTGATGACGTCGCGGGCGAACTGGGGTGCGTTGTCGACCATGCGGGCCTCGATCTTCCGGGCCAGCCGGTAGCCGGAGTCCGGGGCGGTCTCGATCGTCACCGAGGCCGCGGTCAGCCCGGGTTCGTCGGTGAGCATGCCCAGCCAGTGCGCCCAACGGTCCACCCACCGGTTGATGTGCTCCTGATCGACCATGCCCCCGCCATCGGGCTCGGAGGAGAACACCACGGTGTAGTGGTGCTTCTGCGGAACCTCGAGCAGAGCGAAGGGACGGCCGTAGCCGTCAACGTGCTCGGTGATCCTGGACCGGGCCGAGACCCCGGGCAGCTTCGTCGTGCCCCCCGGGACTCGGCTGACCGGCCCGGCCCGGTAGACGTTGGCGCCGGAGTAGACGGCGTTGGCCCACCCGGCCCGGCGCACGATGCGCTCAATCAGGGTGCGCCCGTGCTTGTTCTTGCTCATGGACAGCGCGATCAAGGTCAGGATCACCGCCTCAAACCCCAGGGCCGCCAGCCACATGTTGAGCATCATCAGCAGGATCCCGCCGACCACCCCACCGATCAGCAGCACGGTGCCGGCGGTCGACAGTCCGGCCAGGCCCTTGGAAGTGGGGGTGCGGAAGTTGCCGTACACCCGCGGACGGTTCTCGTCCGTTCTAGCTTCGGTCTGCGCCATCAGGGCGGCCCTCGTTTCCGGTCTCGTTGGCGATCTGCTGCTTGAACGCACGTGCCTGTTGCTGGACGGCCTTCCCTACCTGCCCTGCGCCGGTGGGTCCCGTGGGGCGGGCCCCCGTGCGGGCCGGTGGTGCACCAGCACCGGAGCCGGGCGTGGGAGACGCCCCGGTGCGAGGTGCTGCCCCTGCCGCCCCGGTGCTCAGGCTCGGTTGCGCCCCGGTCCCCGTCGAAGACTTCTGCGCACCGTCCTGGCCGGGGGTGCCCGGGTAGCCCGCTCCTGCCGCGCCGGTGCCGCCGGCACCGGACCCGGTGCTGGAGGTGCCAGCGTTCGCGCTGGACTCGGTGGCCTGGGAGACGGCTTCCCCGCCTCTTTGCACGGCGTTGGCGGCCGCCATGCCCGCCGCCACCGGTGCCGCTGCAGCACCGGCCGCGGCAGCACCAGCGGAGCTCGTCGTGCCCGCAGCGCTGGCCCCAGTGGTGCCGCTGGCTCCACCGGCAGGTGCGGACGGACCAGCGGGTGCGGAACCCGCCCCACCCTTCGCTGGGGGTGTGGAGGAGGAATCAGAGCCGAACCCGCGGCCCGAGCGCGCCAGGTGGGTCGCACCCTGCGGGATCGCCGCACCCATCGCCGCGATCCCCAACGCCCCGCCGCTGCTCCCGCCGGAGGAGGACATCGAGCCCAGCACGGGGCTGAGGAACCCGACGAGCACGGGCAGGGCGAACACGGAGGCGACGATCATCATCAGCCCGGCGGCGAACTGGATCAGCCCGCTGCCGGAGTCCTCCCACACCCCGGTGGTGGACATCTTGATCGCCAACCCGTAAATCAGGGCGGCGGCGGGCTTGTAGAAGGCGAAGGCCAGGGTCCAGGCGATGACCTTCTGGAAGAAGTTCTTCCCCGTCTCGGTGTTCAAGAACGCCGCCGACAGGGGCAGGATCCCGGCCATCAGGAACAGCATCCCGGTGCGCAACACCATCAGCATCAACTGGATGATGTTCACGATGATCGCCACGACCCCGCCGACGATGATCAGGATGACGTTGCCGCCCAACCACACCGGATCCGCCGCCCCAGTACTGGTGGCGTTGTCCAGGGCCAGCAGCTGGAGCACGTCCGTCTGGAAGTCTTCGCCGATGGCGGAGTCGATGATTTGGACGGCCAGGGCGTCGGTGCCGGCCACCAGGACGTTGAGGATCGTCACCCCGGAGGCCGTCACCACGGCCAGGGTGAGCAGATTCTTCAGCAGGTCGCGGGCCGGTTCAGCCCGCTGGGTCCAGGCCATCTGGGCCCCGGCGATCATCACACTGAGTGCGGCCACGGCCAGGGTGAGGTAGAAGGTCTGGTCCTGGATGAACCCCACCGGCCCGGACAGGTTCCCCGCACGGGCCGGGACGAGGAAGCCGATCAGGCTGGTGGCCCCACCGATCAGGGCCGCCCCGGAGGCCAGCACGGTGGCGGTGTTGACTAGGCCGGCCCCGTCGCCGCGGCGGGCGTTGACGGCCAAAATGATGCCCAGGAACAGCACCCCGAACACGCACACCCCCAGCCCGATCCAGCTCGCGTAGCTCAGGAGCAGATCGACCTGAGCGTTGAACGCTCCCCGGACCGGAGCCTCGGCAGCGCCGGCATTCTCGCTGGTGAGGCTGGCACTGCCCACCGTGGTCCACATGGACCCCAGAGAGGCGATCGTCTCGACCACGGCAGAGGTCACACCGTCAGCGATCTGATCCAGCGCATCCCCGGCCGCCCCGGTGAGCGTGTTGCTGATGCCTTCCTTGGTCTTACAGATGACGTCGATGGGGTTGCAGCTGTTTTCCTCAGCCATCGTGAGGGCCCCACTCGATGTACCCGCTCAGGTCTGACACCTGACCGGACACCGGCCCGGGATTGCCGTTCTCCTGGAAGGAGACGTGCCAGTCGCCCTCCGTCCATACGAGGTCGACGCCGGTGGTCATGTAGATGTCCTCGGTGCCGTCGTCGGCGGCAACGACGACCTCCACGGACGCTTTGCCTTCGGTGTAAGACAGCAGCCGGAAGCCGGCGACTTCCAGGGGAACTGTCGCAGTGTCACCTGAGCTCAGTCGTTGTTGGACCTGGCCGATGGCCACGTCTCTGCCCGGGCCGTCCACGGCCTGTGCTTTGAGGGTGTCCAGCAGTAGCTGCGGGTCATTGCCCGAAGTCAGGATGTTCGTGGTGGCAAGAAGTGCGCCCTCGGGGGTGTGGGAGTAGCAGGAACGGACGCCCGTGGACTCATCCACTGTGCCAGGCCCGTGCTCCTCCGAGGACGGTGCATAGATCGCGCCCAGGGCGGTCCATTCGACGTCCTCGGGAGCCTTCGTAAGCGTGGTGCCGCCGGAGGTGTCCAGGCCGCACACCGACTCCTCGCCCGAGACCGGTTCGGCGGTCGTGGCCGGTGCCTGGGCGGCCTGGGTGGGCTCTTCACCGTCGGGCCACAACCACAGCACCACCCCTAGCACGATCAGCAGCGCAACGAGGATGGCTGAGATGAGGAAGCGGGGAGCCTTCCACCAGGTGTTGTTGTCGTCGGTCTCGATCTGATCTGTCACCTGCTGCTCCTCTGCTGCGGGGGGATGGTCATGCGGAGGCCAGGGGTCATGCCCCGGAGATGAAGGAGAGGATCGAGGCGCCGCCGGTGATCAGAGCCACGGCCAGGACGATCTTGATGATCCCGGAGACCTCTTCGGTGGTCTCACCGCGCCGGGCGTCGAAGGCCATCTTGCCGCCGACCACAAGCAGGCCCAGGACGGCGATGCCCAGGGCGATCCACTTGCCGACACCGACCATGCGGTTCCAGGTGTCACCGATGCCGGGAGGGGCCAGGGGGCTGGAGTCGGGCAGGTTGGCCGGCAGGGCCAGCACGGTGTCCTGGGCGGCAAGTACGAGGTCGATCATTGGGGGGTCCTCTCGGAGATAACTTCGTCGACTGCCTCACCGAGAGCGGTGAGGACTTTTCTCGTCTCACGGGCCATGGACTCCCAGTCCACGGCTCCGGTGAGCCGGAGCTCTTCGATCCAGGGCACCACCCAGGTGTGGGGGACGCCGCCGGAAATGACGCGGGTCTGTCTGGCCAAGGACTTCGGCACCTTGCCGGGAGCATCAGCCACGAGGACAAGGCCCTGGAGATCCACGTCGGGGTGCGCACCAGAGGCCCAATCACGAGCCGCGCGGCTGGCGGCCTCGAGTCCTCGCCGGTTCTGCCGGGCGACGAGAAAGACCGGCACGGGAGCCATCGGACCCTCAGTGCCGGGGCGCATCGGCCACCGGTGGTGGCAGGCGGTGCCGCCGAACAGTTCGGCCAATACGGACTCCCCGGCCCCGCCATGGGCGCCCAGCCAGAACACGTCGTCTGCTTCGACGAGGACTCGCCCCAGTCGCCCCTCGTCCGCAGACAACCCGATCACGCCCTGCTGTGGCGTGGAAGCGCCACGTAGGACCGGCACTGTCTCTTCCGGAACGTCCTCGAAGACAGGGTGAACCGGTGTTGGTCCAGGTGAAACCAGATTCGACCAGCGGTTGTCCATCACTTTTCCTCACGGGGGGTCGCCTAAGCTTGAGGATATATCTACTAAACGACTATCGGGGGTTATAGACCTTGTTAGTGAACTCTAGGAACAGATTAGCGACTTATGTGTACTATGGCGAATGCGTGGATGGAGGGGGTTGTCGTGGCTGACGCGCTCGACCGGCTCTTCGAGGGCCTGCCAGAACGCCTCAGCGTCGACGACCTCACCAAGGTCCTCGGATTGGCTGACCGCACGGTCACCTACCGCTGGCTGCGCGACGGGATCGTGCCGGCGATCAAGCTCGGCAAGAGCTGGCTGATCCTGCGCGACGACATCAAGGAACATCTGCGCGCCCACTACAACATCCCCCATCCCACCGACGGTGACGGGGCATCACCAACCCAGCAGTAGGGAGAGCACCATGGCTCAGGCATTGGAGCGGCCGGTCTGCACCGCGAGGATCGCCGAGGACGACAGCGTGGAGGTGACGATCGACCGGGTCCCCTACGAGTTCGCCTCGATGCCGGCAGCCATCGAGCACCTCGTCTCTGTCGCCGATGACCTGGGGCGACCGGTCAAACTGACGGCCATCGACCCGACGTCGGCGACCGAGCCGGAGACGCACCTGATCGTCTCGGCCGACGGCTCCGTGGCCGCAGATACCAGTGCCTCGACCAAGAAGCGACCATCCCGAGACGGGACTTCACGCGTGGTCACCGTCGATGACCTCCTCCCCGCAGCTGAGCAGGCGACACGCCCGGTGGCGGCGACCAAACCCGCTGCTGACCAGAGCGGACAGCAGCCCGCGGAGCCTTTCGCCGACGAGGAGCTCCAGCAGACGTCCGCTGAGTCCGATGTCCCCCAATCAGGGGACGTCACGGTGTCGTCCGTGCCGGCCGCACCGCCCGCCACCGCCACGTCAGCAGCAACCCCTCCGAGCCCCACACTCGCACCTGCTCGACAAGGGCAGGGCGCACTCCTCAGTGACCCGGCGCCTACCACCCCCGCCCTAGCCCCGGTCGTCGTCGAGCCCGGGGATGCCCGCCTGCAGTTGCGCCGGGAAGCGACCACGGAGACGCCCGAGTCGCCGGCCCGGCACGGCTGGCGTGGATGGTGCAACCAGGCCCTCGGACTGTCCCTGGCGGCGTCGGCCGCCGAGCGTGCGTCCCGGGCCCGTCGGTCCCGGATCCAGCGGCCGCTTCAGACCCACCGCACCGTGGCGGTGCTTCAGCTCAAGGGCGGAGGTGGGAAGACCACCACGGCCTACCACCTCGCCGCGACCTACGGTCGGGTGCGCGGGGGCAACATCCTGGCCGGGGAGTTCAACGAGAACCAGGGCACCCTGGCCGAACGGTCCCTGACCGCAGGCCACGACCGCACCACCTTGGATCTGATCCGCAACCTGGAAACGGTCACCCGGCGCACCGCCGACCTGGTGCGCTACGTGCGCCCCCAGGGCGATGACCGGATCCACGTGCTGGCCTCCCCGCCGGAGGGCACCGACCGTTCCCGGGTGGATGGGCGCTCCGTGCGCACCGCACATGAGACGCTGCGGTCCCTCTACAGCCTGATCCTGCTCGACACCGGCAACTCCGCCCAGTCCTCCACCTGGCGCGCTGCCGTGGACGTGGCCGATTCGCTCGTGCTGGTCGCCCACAACCGCGAGGACGACGCCCGGCTGCTGGAAGCCACCGTGGAAGCCGTCCGGGCTGAGGGCCACGGCGACAAGCTGGCCCGGTCCGTGCTGGTCGTCTCCAACACCGCGACCAACAACACCGAACGCATCAGCCGCCTGCGTGACTACGCGGAGGCGATCGGGCTGGCCGGGTGCGTGGTCATCCCCTTCGACAAGTCCCTCCAGGAGGGGCGCGCTTTCCACTACGACGCCCTGCACCCAGCCACTGTGCGGGCCTATGAGGAGGCCACCGCCACGCTGACCGACCAGCTCTGACCCACACCCCTCCCATCCCCCCAGGAGGCTGTGATGTCCGCTGGATCCCCGCGCGCCCTCGGCGCCCTCGTGGCGCTACTACTCGTCTTCGCTATCGGCTCGATCGTGGCACTGGCCGTGCTCGTGGCCACCCTGGCCGAAGACGACGAGCAGACCTCGGCCACCTCCTGCATCGTCACCGCCGTCACCACCGACGACGACCAGGAGCGTGCACCGAACATCCCCAACGGCTGGGCACCACTGGTGGAAGCAGCCGCTCAGACCGCCGGGCTGCCCGTGAGCGTGGTGGCCGCCCAGCTCCAGCAGGAATCCAACTGGGACCCCAACGCCGGCAGCTCCGCCGGAGCTCAAGGCATCGCCCAGTTCATGCCCGCCACCTGGGCGACCTACGGCAACGGGGGCGAGGTCACCGACCCCGACGACGCGATACCGGCCTACGGGCGCTACATGGCCGCCCTCAAGAAAGACGTCGAACCACTGGCAGATGGGGACGCCGACCAGCTCGTGCGCCTGACCCTGGCCGCCTACAACGCCGGCCCCGGGGCCGTGCAGCAGTACAAGGGCGTGCCGCCCTATGAGGAAACCCAGAACTACGTCCGCACCATCCTCGACGTCGGGCAGAGCGAGTTCTCCGCCCACTGCCAGGCCCCCACCGGGGCGCAGGAATGGGACGGAGACCTCGGCGACGGCGAGTGGACCACCCCGCTGCCCGGCGGGAAGTTCACCTCCGGCTACGGAGGCCGCGCCCTGGCCGGGGTCCCGGGGTGGGCCAACCAGCACGAAGGCGTGGACATCGCCACCCCCGGGGCCGGCAATGGCCGCGGCGGAGTCGTCGTCGCCCCCACGTCCCTGCGGATCACCGGGTTCAACGCCACCGATGGGTGCGTGATCGCCAAGGAGAACGGGGAGGACCCCGACTTCGGCTTCGCCTTCTGCCACCTGCACTCCTGGGACGTGGCCAAAGGCCAAAAGCTCAAACGCGGCGACGTCATCGGCACCGAGGGCAACCGCGGACGCTTCGGCATGGCCACGCACCTGCACTTCGAGATCTACACACCCGACGCCCCCGACCTCGTCTTCCCCTACCAGGGACACAACATCGACCCCGAGCCCATCCTCAAACAGAAAGGAGCATGGCCGAAATGACCCGACACCGCCTGATCACCGCCCTGACCCTGTGCCTGCTGCCCCTGACCGCCTGCGGGCCCGAGGGGACACAGCCGACCAGCGAGCAGACCACCACTCCTGCCACGGCCACGCCCTCCCCCACCGAGCTCACCCCCGGAGAAGGCACCTTCCCCGATCCGGGCAGCGCGGACCGGGCCGATGTGGAGGCCACAGCCGAAACCGCCGCGCTGATGCTGCACTCCTGGGACACAGCCACCGACCGCACCCAAACCGCCGCCGCCATCCGCGCCACACCGTTGATGTCCCAAGAGTGGGCCGCCCATCAGGTCGAGCCCGAGCGCAACGGCAACCAAGCCGCCTGGCTCGAACCAGCAGAACACCAGGCCTACAGCGCCCCCAGCCTCATCCCAGCCGTCGGCGACGTCACCCGCGACGTCGCCGCAGACAAAGCCATCCGCGCCTACGACCTCACCTGGCGATGGATCAGCCGCGACAGCCACCCGATCGAGGCCACCGGCCAACGCCACGTCGTCATCTACCTCGAGAAGCACAACAACCAGTGGGACGTCGTCGGCCACCAGACACATGACATGGGTAGCAGCAAGTAAGCCCGACACGGGGACTTGACGCTGTTCACTGTCATGTACATGTGTCATGCTGAGCACATGAAGGAATACGAGCCCCCCAAGATGATCGGGCGCAGAGTCCCGTTCAGCATGCGGGTGCTCCCTGAACAGCACCGCCGCGCTTTTGAGAAGGCGGCCGCTCTTGGCCTGTCCCAGGCCGATTACATCGGTGCGCTGATCGACCGCGACCACGGATTGCCGAACGCGATAGACGATCGGCAGAACGCTGAGGAGCTTCCCATCACCAAAACCGCTTAAACGACTGACGGCCCGCCTTGCAGGGCGGGCCGTCGAAGTCAATCAGCTGTCGTGAGTTTGGCGACCTAGAACAGCTGGTTCAACAGAAACCGGATGAGAACCGCATATGAACCCATTACCAGGGGACTGTTGTGTCCCCTAGTGTACCTGAGGCGTTCCCGCAAGGGGACCCCTCCTCACTGACGCATGCCGATTTTCGGTCACACTCCTCCCCTGACGCTGCCCTCGAGACCGCTCGAGAGTTCCCCTCGCGTACCCGTCGGGTGCGGGTGGAGCATGAGCGTTCCAAGGCTGTCGTGCTGCGGGCGGTGCCCAAGGGGTGCCAGCTCGTCAAGCACGTCGCCGCCTGGCGCCGAGCCGTCCTGGAGCACCCCAGCCTGGAGTTGATGCGTGCCGATGCCCGGGCGAACCTGCTGGCCGTCGTCGAGATCATCTGCCGCCAGCAGGACCCCGCCTCGCGCACCTGGCGCACGACCTGGGACTGGGTCGCTGCGAAGATTGACCGCTCCCGCTCCACCGTGGCGCGGGTGATCCGTCACCTGCGCGAGGCCGGGCTGCTGGCCGTGGTGGCCACCGGCCGCAGCGCGGGGCGCACCCCGGCCGCCACCGGCCGCACCCAGGGCGAGGCCCCCGTCTACGCCCTCATCCACAACACCGTCCAGCCGGCAGTTGAGCCTGTGGAGATAACTGACACCCCGGTCCCCACGAAGTGGGAGAGTCTTTCCCCGCACGCGCGCGAAGAACTTTCCCCGAAGGACGCGGCTACGCCGCGACCGACCCGAAAACGCGCCGCACAGCGGCGCGAGGTGGTCGCCGCCCTGAGCCGTCGTACAGCCCCGCTGTGGCCCCGTCATGCGACGACGGAGCCTTTGACGGAACGGGTGACCCGTCGGGCGCGGAAGGAGACTCAACGGGCGGCGGCCCTGGAGCTCCAGCACGAGGCCATCGTGCTGCGCCAGCTCACAACCGCCCACGTGGTGAGCGTGTGCCGCCCGTTCTTCCAGGCCGGATGGACCATCGCTGATGTGCTCACCGCCCTGGACTGGACCCCTCAGGGCACCCGCTACGGCTTCCTGACCGTGGAGGGCATCGACAACCCCGCCGCCTGGTTGGGCGCCCGGATGCGCGCCTGGACCCACTCCGACGGCACCCCGATGCGGTCGCGGGACCAGCGGGTCGCCGCCGAGGCCGCCCAGCGCCGGGCGGCAGCACGGGCGGCCGCCGAACGCTACGCGGCCCGCACGGCGGCCGCCGCGGCCGTCCCAGCGTCCTCCTACGCCCATGGCCCTCGCCAGCCGTTCCGGCAACGTTGGGCCGCCCAGATCGCCGCCGGCCAGAACCAGGCCGCTGGTGCGCCCGCCTCGGCTCCGTAGCCGGACCCTTGGCGTGTCCGGTCGGCGGGGGAGAATCCGCAGCATCGGCACTAGCCAAACCGTATATCTGTACGAGTCAATTGTGTTCATGTGCTGAGCTTTAGAATATGTGTTCTATCCTGGCGGCATGAGACACCCAGTTCCGCTCACCATTGACCGCCCCGTGCTGGTCTCTGCGGTCCTGGTCCGAGTCCCGGCTGGCTTCCCCTCCCCTGCCCAGGACAGCTTCGACGACGGCCGGATCGACCTCAACGAGGTCCTGATCAGAGACGTCACCTCCACCTACGCATTCCGGGTCACCGGAGACTCCATGGAAGGAGCCGGGATCTACCACGGCGACGAAATCCTCGTGGACCGATCCATCACCCCCAAACACGGTGATGTAGTGATCGCCGTCTACGACGACGAGTTCACCGTCAAACGCCTGCACGTCCACGACCACGGCGTGGTCCTCCACGCGGAGAACCCCGCCTATCCCGACATCACGATTCCCTCGATGACCCAGCTCCAGGTATGGGGTGTGGTGACCTACTCGATCCACCACGTCCACTCCCGGAAACTGCACTAGCCGGGCCAAACAAGGTGGTACCCCGTGATTGCCCTGGTGGACGTGAACAACTTCTACGCCTCCTGCGAGGCCCTCTTCGAGCCCTCCTTGGCGAGCAAGCCGCTGGTGGTGCTCTCCAACAACGACGGCTGCGTGGTCGCCCGCTCCCCCGAAGCCAAAGCACTGGGGATCAAGATGGGTGACCCCTGGTTCCAGCTGCGCGCCGACGCCACACGCTGGGGACTGGAAAAGCGCTCCTCCAACTACCAGCTCTACGCCGACCTGTCGGAGCGGGTGATGCTGCTGCTGGCCCGCCACGCACTGGGCCAGGAGGTGTACTCCATCGACGAATGCTTCCTCCTCCCACCCCAGGGCACCCCCGAGGAGCAGACCCGGTGGGCCCGCCGACTGAAGGCCACCGTGGCCCGCAACGTCGGACTACCGGTGAGCATCGGCATCGCCAGCTCCAAGACGCGGGCAAAGATCGCCACCGAGACCGCCAAGAAGCTGCCCGCCACCGGCGGGGTGGTCCACTGGGACCAGGCCCCCGACGGGTACTGGGAGAAGCTCATGGAGGCCCTGCCCGTCACCGAGGTCTGGGGCATCGCCGGACGGCTGGCCAAGCGCCTGGAAGCAATGGGCATCGAGACCATCGCCGACCTGCGCGATGCCGACCCGGTGGCCATCCGCCACAAGTTCTCCGTGGTGCAGATGCGCACCGTCCTGGAGCTCAACGGCTTCCCCGCCATCCCCGTCGAGGACGAGGTCGCCACCAAGGCCCAGATCCTGGTCTCCCGATCCTTCCCGGACCCCATCTGGGACCCCGAGATCGTCGGGGCCGCGGTGGCCGAGTTCGCCCAACGCGCCTCCCGCCGGCTCCGGAAGGAAGGCGAGGTCACCGGGCGCTTCACAGTGTTCGCGAGCACCTCCCCGCACCGGCCCGGGCCCACCCACAATGTCTCCGCGCACGTGCGCCTGGCCGTGCCCACCAATGAACCCACTCCCCTGGTGGCCGCGGCCCGCGCAGCACTGGCGCCCAAGCTGGTGCACGGGATGTCCTACATGCGCGCCGGCATCCTCTGTATGGACCTCGCCCCCGAGGGGTCCGTGCCTGTTCTGCCGGGAGTACTCGAGCAGCCGGCCCCGATCGGGGAGCTCATCGACGCCGTGAACCGCCGCTTCGGCACCGGCACCCTCGCCCTGGGCCGACTCGGCGCCCACGCCCCCACCCCCTGGGCCAACCGCCAAGCCGACCTGTCCCCGCGCTACACCACTGACTGGGCTGAGTTGCGCACCGTTTCGTAAAAGTCGACGCGGCCCTGGGTCATCGCTGGACCGTCAGCCCTCGCCGGTACAGCGATACTGCCAGGTCCATCATGAACGCTGCGGCCGATCCGTATGTGGAGAGAGTTTCGTAGTCCATCCCGACGAGGTGGGGAAGCGAATCAGCTGATCCGGCCTCGGCAGCACCTTCCAATGGCTTGTGCGTTAGAGAGTGCAGCCCCGCCCACTCCTTGCTGTGGGACAAGCCGGAGCAGATGCGCCAGATGGACAGTAACCGCACATCCTGGAACAGCTCGTGACGGGCTTCCAGGTCTTTGAATAGCGAGGTCCACTTAGAATCCTGATTCCTAACCTGTCTCCAAGTGAGGGAGGGGGTGCCGTCGATGAGCTCGCGCATACGAGCGCGGGCCCGGCCAAGCTTCTCAATATCTCGCTGGGCGATCTCCTTGAGCTTTGAATCTTCGAGGTAATCCTCCATGGAGTATTGCTGCATCTGCAGTTCATCGTGTCGCAGGGCCCACCTTCGCGCGATCCGCTCGTAGCGACCGTGTGGAGACATCACCCACGCCACCTGAGCTGCGCTTTCCAGCGCCGCCCGCACCAGTGCGAACGGCCCATGGGCCCGGGCACGAACCTGTACATGGCCATCACCCTCCTCAATCACGATCAAGTCGCGGAGAGACGCCAGATTCCCTGCTGTAGCCACGAGGCCGGAATGGGCGAACATGCTGATCGGCCAACCGCCCATGTGTTTGTCATCTCCTGCAAGGGACGTTTTGGCGTGAACCGCCGGCGGCATCTTCATGGGGTCGAACGAGGCAAGGGAGTGGTCGAGCTTAATCAGGAACCGACGAAGGTGAGCCAGCTCCTCTTCAGACACGGAGAGCAACGACTCCTGGGGGGATTTAGTCATGCCCTGAGCCTACGAAGGAGCTCGAATCGACGGGGAGTTTGCCATGGTGCGAGCTAGCCGCCGACTCACTGAAGTAAGTCAGCGGACGAGGACTGCCGCACATTTTCTCGGCCCTGGCGGGCCTCCAAAATGATTGCCAAAGGGAAGCAGCGGGAGCCTCAACGCCCGGACAAGACCAGCATCTACATTTTTTGGTAGATAGATCTCTAGCTATCATGGTGGCTAGCGAGCAAGCGAGGTATATGTATAGCTAGATAAAATGCTCCCTAGCTTGGTAGCATGAACGCATGCAAACCCTGATGGTCTACAGCGAATCTGGCGGTGTCACCAAGACGACCACCGCTGTCTCCCTAGCAATGGTCGCTGCCGCTGAGGGGCACCAAGTAGTACTCGTTGATCTCGACCCCCGTGCGGCTTCCACCAAGTGGTTCGGAGTGCAGCCATCGGCTGAAGGAATGCACGTCGGTGCGATCTTGGGTGATGAGAATCCTGAAGGCTGGGCCGAGGATCTCGCGGTGCCCAGTGGGTGGCACCCGAACCTGCGGGTGATTCCCTCGGCTCGCAACGTCTCCAACCGGGAGGCAGACCGGGCTGATCATGCGGAGCTGCGGCTGAAGATCTCCCTGACCGGTCTGTCGGCCGATGTGGTGGTCATCGACTGCCCCAACCGGCAGGGCGGTCCGTTGACGCTGTCGGCGTTGAACGCGGCGGACACCGTGGTCTACGCCGCCACCGCCACCAGCGACGGCATCGACGGGGTGGAAGGGGCCCGGCGCACGGTCGCCCAGTTCCGCCGGCACCGCCAGCATCTCGGCGCCCCGGACACCCTCACCGAAGCCGGCATCGTCGTGGGCGGGGTGAAGGAGACGATCATGAGCCGGGCGGCCGTGGCCAGCCTTGAGGAGCTGCGGGCCACGGGGTTGTTCCTGGAGCCGCTGATCCCCGACCGGGCCATCGTCCAGGAGGTGCGGATTTCGGGGGAGTGGTACGGCCAGTACCGCAAGGGCGCCCGGGTGCTGGATGCCTACACCGCGATCGCGAAGAAGGTGCTGCGATGACCGAGAAGCCCGAGCGTCCCGCCTCGCTCCAGCGTCGCCGGCCCCGCCCGGCCCCGGATGAGCACATCGACCCGGTCGACTACACACCCCCACGCGCTACCTCACCCCAGCCCGCGACACCGGTGGTGTCGTCCCCGCCGGTGGTGTCGTCCCCGCCGGTGCAGGCGGCACCGGCAGCGGAACCCGCGGTGTCTGCGCCCAAGCGCGGGCGGGGGCGGCCGCGCCGGGAACCCACCATCCAGCTCGGGGTGCGGGTGGCCCAGGACGTCTCCGACCTGATCGAGGAGCTCACCGAGCACGACGGCACCGCCCGGGCCGTGATCGAGAACGCGGTGCGCGCCTACGCCCAACAGATCAACCGATAACACCCGGGCCCCGGTGGGGGAGGGGCGTAACTGCGGGCTGTTTTCCCATGGTCCAAGAGGAAGGAACCCGGCTCACCGGTGGTGGTGGGTCGGGTTCCTCATTCTTTGGACAGGCGGCGGGATGGGGTGGGTGGTTCCGTGGGTTGTCGAACGACGCGGGTGCCCACTCCCCGTCCGTATGGGGCCAGGGCTGACCCCCAGCGAGGGGCAGTTGTCGGGGGCCGAAGGGACGACCAGCGCTGTCCAGTGTGGACGCGGGGCGTCCCGGCAATCCTGGGCCGGACAGGGACCGTCAGTCCGTCACCCGCTGCTCACCGAGAGGAAGTGACCACGCTAACGGCTCCCGCGCTCGAGCTCTGTCCCGAGGCGTTCGGTGGCGATGCCGCGGCCGTGGCTGCTGGCACGAGCCCCGATGTCCCGGATCACCCCGGACAGGTCCGAAGGCGTGTCCGGGTGGGGGAGTGGGGGTCTACTGAGCGGCGTAGTAGGCGTCCTTGACGGACTGGTGGATCCGGCCGCGGTCGGAGACCTTGTATCCGTTGTCCTTCGCCCAGGCGCGGATCTTCGCCGTCTCCGGGTTACCACCGGAAGAGGGGGACGTAGTGGTCCGGGTGGGTTTGGACTGGGCTCGCCGGCCAGCGGCTGCGTAGGGGCGCAGGGCCTCCCGCAGCTTCTCGGCATTGGCGGTAGAAAGGTCGATCTCGTACTGCCGGCCGTCCAGACTGAACTGGACGGTCTCGTCAGCAGGACCACCCTCGAGGTCGTCTTCCAGAATAATTTTCACGCTCTGCGCCAACTCAGCCCCTTTTCATTGATTCCATCATGGCTTGCACCGTCAATATATACACGGCTGAATTACTCTAGCCGAACTAACTTCCCATGGGTGGGCTGAAAATCTGCCTGGCGCTCTCCCCTGCCAGGGGATTGAGAAGCAGGAGTCATCCGGATCCTCCGTGAGGGCGTGTCGGACCTTATCTCGAACCTCGACGTAGGAGCCGTGGCGCTACGTGAGCAGGGCGACGGATTCTGTGGTTGTCAAACCTTGCTACTCTGCCTTCGTCGACGAGTTCCCTATTGGCTGTATCTGTCAGGTATTTCTCGTAGATTCGCGCTCGATTATCAGCGTTATGCATCCGAGAATTTACGGCAAGAGTGAGTAGTCCCAGGAACGTCACGGCCAAGACCAACAGTGGTATCAATGGCTCAATTACGCCCTTGCCCGCGCTGACGATCAGGGCTGAAAGACCGATAAGCAGGGCCACTCCAGAGGTGTTGCCCGCGCTTCCGCCCCGAGCTAGTACCTCTGTCAATACGAACAGCTTGTCGCCCTCGCTCAACTCTCGAAAGGCCTGCACATCCTTGGGCGTGACACGCCCCCACCGCGTATGCCGCTTCATCAGCTCTCGGCGGCGGCGGCGCTCAGCCTCGGTACTCAAAGGAACGCTGGCTGCTGAAAAGCGCTTCGACGGAGATCGCCTGGGTGATCCCCCGCATGAGTAGTTGTTGCCACCAGTCCCCGTCTATCAATCGATCACCACAGGCAGGAACGTGAGGTGTGCCAGTCGCTTCTCGTCATCACTAGCCAGAACTTCGTAGTCCCCACGGGAAGCCGGTTCACTTGCATCGATCAACCTTTGTGTGCGCGGGTGTGCGCTGATCGCTGCGTGAGCCGAATCAATCAGATCGGTGACATTCCTGTGGCCGCGCATGAACACGATCAGCGCGATGCGGGACTGCCGCCACAAGGTGTACCTGGTCAGTAGTTGTTCCAGTCCGGCAGTCAGTGCCTGAGGGCCCTTCCAAATCTTGCATTCACCCACGAAAGCGTCGCGGTCCTTCCATCGCAGCAACAAGTCTGACTTGCCCTGACCGATGAAAGTCTCACCCGTGACCTGTCCCTGGAAGTTGGCGTTTAGCACGAACAGCAGCACATCACGCAGTGTCTCTTCGTCCTGCTCCAGTAGTTTTTTGGTTGTTCCCGGCAGGCGCTCGAGTGCTTTTGAGAACGAAGCGATTGTCTGAACGACCGATTCCGCCATGTCATCGGCCAGAGCCCACTGTGGCGCCCCAGTAGCCGCCGCCTCTTCGAGTACCCGCATCGACAGCGGCGCCGGTCGAACGGGTACCTCAACACGGCCGCTTGTTGGCCGTGTCAGCGGCACCTGCAATTGCTCCATCGCCCCACGCAGGGCCCGAGTCATCTTCCAACGTGGCTGCAGCTCTGCACGCAACGTTTCCGCGAATACAGCCTGACGTTGCCCGATTATTTCGTTAGCGGTGCGTACGTCCTCGAGGAGTTTCTCCTCGATTTTTGTGACAAGTTGGGCAAGTTGGTCAGCGAAGTCTTCCCCGAGTTGGTGATCAACGTTGAACGCGAACTCGGCGACCGACTGGCCACCTGTTGATTGTCCTCTACTCACCATTTCGCTCACCTCTATGAGCAGTTTCAAATCACCACGAAACGGGTACTTCAATTCGAACCGGCTTCCGTCATGCTCGTAGTAGCGATCGGCTACGTCGATGACGATCGGCTGCGGTGCGTGTGTGATAAGGAGCTGTTCGAGGATGACTTCCAGTGGCCGATCGGCGAGATCGTCGGCCATAACTGATGCGGCGACGCGGATAGCAGCTGCACGCAATTTTTCAGTTGTGATGTCCTCGTTTTCCACCTCCCCACCATAGGACGGGCGATCCCCTGTTTAGGGCAACACCCCGAGCTCTGAGGGCACAGGACCCATCGTCTCTCAAGCCAGGGGATGCGAGACGTCTCGTCCGGGAAATTTGCTCCCGCATGATTCCGCGGATCCGGGTGTCTCGCATCCTTGTGCTTTATCCATGCCCCTAGAATCGGATACTCAACGTCAGTTGCGAGACAGATGAGGTGGACATGGGGAAGCTAATCGGGTACGCCAGGGTGTCGACGCGGCAACAGGACGCCGACCGTCAAGTGGCTGACTTGCTCGCCGCCGGCGTGCGACGCGATGACATCTATGTGGACCATGGAGTGTCTGGAGGACGTGCGTCCCGTCCGGCCTTCGACAAGGCGGTGGACGCGCTCGAGGAGGGCGACACGCTGGTCATTACTACACTGGACCGATTGGGGCGGTCGACGCAGAACATGCTGGCCTTCGCCGAAGCACTGCGAGGCAGGGGAGCCGGGCTACGGGTGCTCAACCTGGGTGGGGGAGACGTGGACACCGCGACCCCGATGGGGTCGATGGTCTTCACGGTGATGGCCGCCCTGGCCCAGATGGAGCTGGAGATCAAGCGGGAGCGGATCACCGACTCGGTGGCCAAGCGGAGGGCCGCCGGCAAGGATCTGGGCGGGCGGCGCCAGACCTTCACGGACTCGCAGATCCGCAACGGGCTGCGGCTGATCGAGGGCGGTGAGCCGGCCACCCAAGTGGCCAAGGACCTCGGGATGTCGCGGGCGACGCTCTATCGGCGGATCCGGGAGCTGCCGCAGGCGACGACCATCTGAGTACGTTGTGCGTGTGGACATCGTGATGCGTATGGCGCACCTGTGCGGGCCTTTTCATCGCGCGGGGTAAACGGGCATGACGACTACGCCGGGTTGCTTGAGCTCCGGGTGGCTTCATCGGAACCTGCTCGAGGTCCCCTATGGGTTCCACATATGGCCTCTTCTCGTACAGCAAACCAACCCAGGTGTCACCCACTCTTGCGGTAGTGCCGTCGCCCCATCAGAGGCAGGCAGGGGGTGAGCGGGGCCTCCATCCTGTCTCAAAATGTGGACACGTGACACGCGTCCTCTCTTGATTACTGGGGAGTCACGTTACTAGCCTGTTTTGCATAGACAAACGTCTAGTGCTCATCCCCGGGAGGCTCCCCATGGCAGGAATGTTGATGAGCATCGCCACAGGCGCGGGCGGCACGGCAGCTGTGGCGGCCATGATCGAGCTGAGCTTGTCGGTCGGAACTAGTGCTGCACCCGAGCCGGCGGCGATCGTTCTGCTCCTCATCGCGGCGGTGGCATTGATTGCCCGTATCGTCGTGGACTTCGAGTCCCAGTCGCGGCAACATGCTGATCGGACTAGGGCACAGATCCAGGCCCGTCGGCACCACCAGCAACAGCAACTCCTGGAAGCAAGGCCATAGCTACCGCTACAGCCGTTCGCGCATCAACACTGAGAGCCACAATGGCAGGGTTCTTGTGAACTTCTCAGCGACGCAGCTTGACCTAGGACACGGTTAGCGGCGGACCGTGCTGCTGTAGGGATTTGTCGATGGCGGGGTCGCATCTGCTTAGTATCCGCCCGTCGTCGACTTCCGCAGACCATGGTGAGCCTTCTAGGGGCGACCGGTTTCTTGATCGAATCTCCATGTGGGCTCGACCCGACCGCCACCCGGGCGCCCCATCCTGGGGGCAGTGCCGGGGGAAGGCGCAGGGCAAGGTGCAGGGGAGATGCAGGGCCTACGGACGGGTTCCGGGCGCCTGCTGCTTCCTCCTCATCGGGCCCTAGTGCCGCCCGGGTCCGGGCACCACCAGGAGGGGTCGAGATGAGCAACGGCGGGGACTCCGCGGTTCGTCCGCAGGACGGCCGCGGCGCCGGTCGCACCGGTCGGTGGGGTGGCACGCCGCGCCTGGTCGGTGTGGACGCGGCCCGCGGCCTGGCGCTAATCGGGTTGATCGCCGTGCACATCCTGCCGGAGGAGACCGAGACCACCGGGGAACCGACGTGGAGCTACCTGCTCTTCGCCGGGGACTCGGCCGCGCTGTTCGCGCTGCTGGCCGGGGTGGGCCTGGCCCT
>NZ_WOGU01000016.1:7120-57084 GCF_009735315.1 Kocuria sediminis | reverse complement strand
CTGTGCAGCACCCCGTGGTAGCCGTGGGTCCGCTCACCGGCCCGGATGGTGAGCGCGCACACGAACACGGCGATGAACCCGTAGCCCTCGATCATCTCGGTGATCCCGTAGGTGAGGAAGGTCGCGGCCAGGGCGACGAAGCCCTCGGAGTGGGAGGCCATGCGGATGCTGTCGATCGGGGAGCGGAAGAAGATCCGGCCCAGCAGCTTGCCCACCGCGAACCCGGCGAGGCAGCCGATCGCGATCCGCCAGACCACGTCCACGGCGGTGAAGTGCGGCAGCCACGCCGCGGGCGCGGTGCCCACGACGCTGAGGGCGATGGCGAGGTAGACGAAGGGGAAGGCCAGTCCGTCGTTGAGCCCGGCCTCGGAGGTGAGGCCGAAGCGGACCTCGTCCTCCCCGTCGAGGTCCTCCTGGGCCTCCGAGGGCGCTGCGACCTGGACCTCGGAGGCCAGGACCGGGTCGGTGGGGGCCAGGGCCGCGGCCACGAGCAGGGCGGCGGCCAGGCTCAGCCCCAGCACCGATAACCCCAGCAGGGTCAGCCCCACGAGGCACAGCGGCATGACGATGCCCAGCAGCCGCCAGGTGGTGGCCCACCGCGCGCGTCCCAGGGGGCGGTCCAGGGCCAGGCCCGCGCCCATCAGGGAGACGATGACGCAGATCTCGCTCAGGTGCAGGGTGATCTCGCCGTGGGCCACCGGGTCCGGACTCGGCAGGCCCTCCGCCAGGGAGAAGATCACCACTCCTGCTCCGAGGAACACCATGGGCATCGAGACGGGGGCGCGCATCAGCAACCGGGGGAGCAGCGCGGCGGCGAACACCGCCAGACCGGCGGCGGCGAAGATCAGACTCGGGGCGTCGAACACCTCAACCTCGTTCCCGCAGCGACGCAGCACTGCACCTGGGGCTACTCCTGCGGCCGCAACCGTGCTCACGGGGCCGAGGACCTCATCCTTCGCATGCGCACCACCGGAGAACACCTCCCAGCTGAGGGAGACCTTGTCGGGGAAGCGCCGTGAAGCCGCTTCGGACGTGGGCCTTCTCGTGGCGGGGACCACAGAAGTACGAGAACCTATTAAGCGAGCTGATGGTTCGATCAGTCAACTGTCATCACGAGACGCCATCAACATCGCCCTGACTGCATCGACCGAGCGGTGCACCGCCGACCCGGCCGCTGGGCAGATCGCACCGCAGGTGACCGCGACGCTCACGGAGGGCCGCACCCGCCTGGGTGTCGGCTCGTTCACCGGGGAGACCGACCTGCCGCAGCCGGTCGGCGGCCACAACGTGTCGGGGAACCACAGCTAGAACCCACCGTCACCGATCGTGCGGCATTCCCGGATGGAGCCGCCCCCTGCGCCCCGGACGAGGTAAGCGCAGGGGGCGGAACCTGGTGGTGGCTGATGGATGTCGCGGACCGCCTCAACCGGGGCTGGTGTCCGTGCCCAGGGCGGAAGGACGTGAAATTGTCGAGGGCGCTATCACCAACGCGGGCTTCTCAACTCGTACTCCGGGTTGATCCGCTGCATGTAGCCGGTGTCGTCTCTGCCGCGCAGCCCGCACTCGAGGTACTGCTGGTGCAGTTTCTCCAGCCCGTCCTGGTCCAGCTCGACGCCCAGGCCCGGGGCGGTCGGCACGGGCACTGCGCCGTCGGTGAAGCGCAGGGCTCCGGGCAGGACCACGTCCTCGTCGGGGTCCTTCCACGGCCAGTGGGTGTCGCAGGCGTAGTCGAGGTTCGGGGTGGCGGCCGCGAGGTGCACCATGGCGGCCAGGCTGATGCCGAGGTGGGAGTTGGAGTGCATGGACAGCCCCAACCCGAAGGTCTCGGTGATGCCGGCCAGGGCCTGGGAGCGGCGCAGACCGCCCCAGAAGTGGTGGTCGGACAGGATCACGTCCACCGCGCCGGCGGCGACGGCGGGGGGCACGTCGGCGAAGCTCACCACGCACATGTTGGTGGCCAGAGGCATCGACACGGCCTGGCGTACCTGTGCCATGCCTTCGATCCCGGGCGTGGGGTCCTCGAGGTACTCCAGCACCCCGTCCAGTGCGTGGCCGACCCGGATGGAGGTCTCCACGGACCAGGCGGCGTTCGGGTCGATCCGCAGCGGCAGGTCGGGGAACTCTTCGCGCAGCGCCTCCATGGCCGCGATCTCCTGGTCGGGGTGGAACACGCCGGCCTTCAGCTTCAGCGCGCTGAACCCGTACTCGTCCACCATCCGGCGGGCCTGCCGGACGACGCCGTCCGGGTCCACGGCCGCCCCCCAGGAGTCCTCGTCATGGCCGGGATGGCCGGCCCACTTGTAGAAGAGGTAGCCGCTGAAAGGCACGGACTCCCGCACCGCACCGCCGAGCAGGTCGCTGACCGGGCGGCCCAGTAGCTTGCCCTGGATGTCGAGGGCGGCGACGTCGAAGGGGGACAGCACGCGGTCGGCGGTGGAGGAGCCGGTCACCATCCCGCTCATGCCGTGCCCGCCCTGAACAGTGTCCCGGGCCAGGGCGGCTGCGACCCGCTGCCGGAGGAGGTTGATGTTGAAGACGTCGGCGCCGGTGACGGCCTCGGCTGCCACCTGCAGACGCTGCAGGTGACCCGCATCGCCGTAGGTCTCCCCGAGTCCGCTGATCCCGGCGTCGGTGTGCACCTGCACGACGGCGCGCAGGGCGTAGGGTTCGTGCACCCCTACGGCGTTGAGCAGGGGCGGGTCCGTGAAGGCCACCGGCGTGATGGTGACCCCCGAGATGGAGACCTGGCCGAGGAGTTCTTCCTGAACGATGTGCTGGGTCACGGGAGACGCTTTCTGGTGGAAGGGAGTGTGGGCGGGCCGTGCTGGGCCGCCGGATCCTGCGCCGAGCGTAGACACGGAAGGTAATACGTGTACAAGGCAAAGAAAGCACCGAGCGATCCACAAATGGCATCGACGGGCGATCTCCTCCTCGGATCAGCCGAGCAGTCCGCCCAGTCCTCGCACGATCTGCAGAGTGACATCAGCAGTGGACCGCAGCGCGGCGATGATCTCGCGCTCGTGCTCCGGGGTCAGGCGATCGAGCGGCACCGAGCAGCTGAGGGCGTCCGTGATCCCCGAGCGGATCGGCAGCGCGACGCCGAAGCAGCGCAGTCCCGGGGTGTTCTCCTCGTCGTCGATCGCGTAGCCGCGCTCCCGGGTGACGGCGAGGTCCTCCCGCAGGGCCTCCCGTGAGGTGATGGTGGTGGGGGTGAGAGGGGTGAGCACAGGGGGCAGGTGGGCCTCCAGCTCCTGGTCGTCGAAGTGCGCCAGCACGGCCTTGCCCAGAGAGGTGGAGTAAGCGGGCAGGCGCCGGCCGACCCGGTTGCGGGCCCGTTCGTAGGCGGCGGACTGGTGGGTGGCGAGGTAGACGATGTCCGTGCGATCGAGCCGACCGTAGTGCACGGTCTCCTCCAGCTGGCGGCTGACCTGGTCCACATGGGGCTGAACCACCTGGAGCAGGGGGTCCGTGTCCAGATAGGTGGTGCCGGCCAGCAGGGCCCGGATGCCGATGCTGTACAGCGAGTGGGTGGAATCGCTGCGCACCCAGCCGAGCTCGGTGAGCGTGCGCAGCAGGGCGTAGACGCTGCTGCGCGGCGCCTCCATGGCATCGCACAGCTCTCGCACGGTGACGGGTTCGTTGCCCCGGGCGGCCAGCACCTCGAGGACCTCCACGGTGCGGGCGGCAGACTTCACTCCGCGCACCCCGTTGCCCGCGGCCGCTCCTGCAGCCGCCGTCTGCTGCGCCATGTCGATGCTCCTTCGATTCGAGTCCTCGTGCCCTTGACAGTGATCTGTTCCATACACAACTATGAGCCTCATCACGAACTTCTGTCTACATATGTAGACGAACAGCTTGGCTCCGGCCAGGATCGCTTCCGCATCGCACCCGGCGCTGCCATACCTGTGGCAACCAGTGTTCCGCTCGGCCGGCCGTCTTCACCGACCGGCCCCTTCCAGCAGAGGAAAACTCCACGATGAACACCACCAAGCACGCCGTCTCCGCCGTCACCGGCCTCGGCCTCCTGTCCCTGGTCCTCACCGGCTGCGGTGGCGTCGAGACGGCCTCCGGCTCCGCCGAGTACCCGACCAAGTCGGTCAATCTCACCGCCCCCTCCAGCCCCGGCGGCAGCACCGACCTGATCTCCCGGGCCCTGGCCTCCTCCCTGGAGGAGCCGCTGGGCCAGAGTGTCGTCGTGGAGAA
Source organism: Kocuria sediminis (assembly GCF_009735315.1). Taxonomy (NCBI): domain Bacteria; kingdom Bacillati; phylum Actinomycetota; class Actinomycetes; order Micrococcales; family Micrococcaceae; genus Kocuria; species Kocuria sediminis. The sequence continues at coordinate 52,881 of NZ_WOGU01000016.1, read as the reverse complement.
CAAGTCCGGCGCCAACACGGCCGTGGGGACCAAAGAGGTCCTGAACTCGCAGCCGGACGGCTACAGCACCGTGCTGGCCGCCGAGTCCCTGTTCGCCGTCACCCCGCTGTTCGTCGAGGACCCCGATGCCGTGACGATGGAGGACATGACCGTCGTGGCGCCGGTGTCGCAGGAGGAGTACATCCTGGTCGTCAACAAGGACTCCGGCATCACGAAGCTCGAGGACCTGCTGAAGAAGGACAGCGTCAACTACGCCACCTCGGGGGCGGGCACGGGCGGTCAGTTCGCACAGGCGGCCCTGTTCTCCCTGGCCGGCACGAAGGCCACCGATGTGCCCTTCGACGGCGGGTCCGCCGCGGTCACCGCGGTGCTGGGCAACCATGCCGACGCCACCGCCACCCAGCTCGCCGAGGTCAAGGCCCAGATCGACGCCGGCGAGCTCGTTCCGCTGGCAGTGTTCTCGGCCGAGCGCAGCGAGTACTTCCCCGAGATCCCGACCGTCGAGGAGGCCGGCTACGACGTCGACGTCGTCCAGCGCCGCTGGATCGCCGTGCCGAAGGACACCCCCGAGGAGACCGTGTCGAAGCTGACCGAGTCGGTGGAGACCGCCAAGGACTCCCAGGAGTTCCAGGACTTCCTGGAGCAGAACCTCATCAGCGAGTGGGACGGGGAGCCGGCCGACGTGACCACCACCGTCGAGGAGGACCTGCAGACCTACACGGGCCTGGTGGAGAAGTACGACCTGACGGCGGCGGAGCAGTGAGCTCGTCCGCCGTCGCCTTCGAGGACCCCGGACCCGAGCACGAGCTCGAGTTCGAGGAGGAGGCGCCCCGGGGCGGGGTCACCACCGCCCGCCTCGGCGCCCTCGTCCCGCTGGCGCTGGGAGTGTTCGGTCTCGTGGTGTCTCTCGGGCTGGGCATCGGTTCCCCCAGCGCCCCGGGCGCCGGGCTGTGGCCCTTCGTCATCTCCCTGTGCATGATCGCCGCCGCCGGCACCGCGCTGCTGCGGGCCAAGCAGGACGATGACGTCGAGGCGTTCGACCGCGGCATTCTCACCGTGGGACTCAGCGTCGTCAGCCTCCTGGTCTACGCGGGGCTGCTGCCGCTGATCGGCTTCGAGATCCCCACGGTCCTGCTCCTGTTCTTCTGGATCAAGGTTCTCGGCAAGGAGGGCTGGCGCTCCGCCATCGTGGTGTCCCTGGTGGCCACCGTGGCGGTCTACGGGCTCTTCGTCCTGCTGCTCGCCGTGCCCATCCCTCACCTCTTCTAGGAAGCGACACCCGGAATGGATATCCTCAATGACGCCCTCGGGGGCTTCGACGTGGTGCTGCAGCCGGCCAACCTGCTGTTCTGCCTGATCGGCGTCACCCTGGGCATGCTCATCGGCGTCCTGCCGGGCCTCGGCCCGGCGGCGACGATCGCCATCCTGTTGCCCATCACCTACACGATGGAGCCCGCCAGCGCCATCATCCTGCTCGCCGGCATCTTCTACGGGGCCCAGTACGGGGGCACCATCACCTCGGTGCTCCTCCGGCTGCCGGGGGAGGCCTCGAGCGTGGTCACAGCCCTGGACGGCTATCAGATGGCCCGGCAGGGCCGCGCCGGCGCCGCCCTGGGCATCGCCGCCGTGGGGTCCTTCATCGGCGGCACCATCGCCATCGTCGGGCTGACCTTCCTGGCTCCGCTGGTGGCCTCCTTCGCCCTGGACTTCGGCCCCGCCGAGTACACGCTGCTGGCCCTGCTCGGAATCCTGCTGGTGTCCTCGCTGGGCAACGGCTCGGCCCGCAAGGCCGCGATCGCCGCCACCATCGGCCTGCTTCTGGCCACCGTGGGGCGGGACCCGGTCACGGGCGTGAGCCGGTTCACCTTCGGCTCGGACAACCTGGCCGACGGCATCGACTTCGTGATCATCGCCATGGGCCTGTTCGGGGTCGGGGAGATCCTGTACAACATGGCCACCCCGCCCTCGGCCACCTCCGGCACCCCGCGGCTCACGCGCGCTCTGCCCACCGGGGCGGACCTGAAGCAGTCCTCCGGAGCCATCACGCGCGGCTCGCTCTCCGGCTTCGTGCTCGGCGTCCTCCCCGGTGGTGGGGCGACGATCGCCTCCCTGGTGGCGTACGCGACCGAGAAGAAGTTCGCCAAGAAGCCGGAGCGCTTCGGCCGCGGCGCCATCGAGGGCGTGGCCGGGCCGGAGACCGCGAACAACGCGGCCGCCACCAGCTCCTTCATTCCGCTGCTGACCCTGGGCATCCCGGCCAACGGCACGATGGCCATCATGTTCGGGGCCCTGCTGCTGCAGGGCATCACCCCGGGGCCAGGGCTGATCACCGACCATCCGGACGTGTTCTGGGGCGTGATCAACTCGATGTACATCGGCAACCTCTTCCTGTTGCTGCTCTCGATCCCGCTGATCGGCATCTTCGTGCGGCTGCTGTCGGTGAAGGCCACCATCCTCAACCCGCTGACCGTGCTGATCACCATGATCGGCGTCTACACCGTGCGCAACAGCGTCTTCGACATGTTCCTGGTCATCGGCTTCGGTGTCGTCGGATACCTGATGAAGAAGACCGGCTTTCCGCCCGGACCCCTGGTGCTGGCCTTCGTGCTGGGGGGACTGCTGGAGACCTCCTTCCGCCAGGCCATCCGCCTGTCCGAGGGCAGCCTGTCGATCTTCGTCGCCAGCCCGATCGCCGTCACCCTCGTCGTCGCCATCGGCCTCGCCCTCGCCGCGGCCCCGGTCATGGCGTGGATGCTCAAGCGCCAGCAGGCCAGGACCGATGACACCCTGCACACCCACGCGCAGGCATACCAGGACTGACCGCACGTGGTCCCCGCCCCTTCCCACACCGAACGGAAACAGACGACATGAGCATCCTCCTCGGGTACGTCCCCAACGAACGCGGCGAAGCCGCCTACGCCAAGGCCTTGTCCCTGGCCGCCGAGCTCGGCCAGGATCTGGTCATCATGAACAGCAGCGGCCGCCACTCCCACATCGATCCCCACCTAGCCGCGGAGTCGGATCTGGAGGCCCTGGTGGCCCGCGCCCGCGAGGCCGGCGTGAGCGCCCGCACGGAGCGCAGCGCCGGCGCGGACGGGGCCGACGCCCTGATCGAGGCCTCCCACACCGCCGACGCGGACATGGTCGTCATCGGCATCCGCAAGCGCTCCCAGGTGGGCAAGCTGCTGTTGGGCAGCGATGCTCAGCGCATCCTGCTGGAAGCGAGCTGTCCCGTCCTGGCGGTGAAGGCCTAACCGGCAGGCGCGAGGCGAGAGTCCGGCGAGGCGGTGCTGCGTCGGGCGGGCAGGGCGCGGCGTCGGACGGACGGATTCGATGCTGAAATGAGTTGTCCGTCGCCACCCCACCACCCGGAGGGCATCATGTTCACCCTGGACCAGGCCCGCAGCTTCATCGCCGTGGCCGAGGAGCTGCACTTCGGCCGTGCCGCCGAACGGCTCAACATGACCCAGCCGCCGCTGAGCCGCCAGATCCAGAAGCTGGAGAAGACCCTCGGCGTGGAGCTGCTGGAACGGGACAACCGCCGGGTCGTCCTGACCGCCGCCGGAACCGCCTTCCTCGCCGAGGCCCGCCGGCTGGTCGTGGCCGCTGAACGAGCTCCGGTGACGGCCCAGCGGATCGCGGCCGGCCGCGCCGGCATGGTGCGCATCGGCTTCACCGCCGCCTCCGGCTTCAGCGTCCTCAGCCCGCTGCTCAGCGAGATCGGCCAGGCGTTGCCGAACGTGGACGTGGACCTGCAGGAAATGGTCACCGACGAGCAGGTGCAGGCACTGCTGGCCGGAGAGCTGGACCTCGGGCTGGCGCGGCCGCCCTTCGACCGCAACGTCTTCGAGTCCCGCCTGCTGCTGGCCGAGCCGCTCTGCCTGGCCACCCCGTCGGACCACGCGCTGGCGTCCCTGGAACGACCCGTCACACCGGCGGACCTCAAGGGCGTGCCGCTGATCATGCACTCCCCGACCACAGCCCGATACTTCTACGACCTGGCCGTGCGCACGGTCGAGATCGACCACCGCAACGTCGTCCACACCGTCGGCCAGATCGTCACGATGGTGGCCCTGGTCGCCGCCGGCCGGGGCGCGGCGTTCGTCCCTGCATCGGCCCGGCTGCTCGGTATCACCGGCGTGTCCTATCTGCCCCTGGAAGGCCACGCGCCGAACGTCGTGCAACTGCATGCCATCTGGGTGCGGGGAGCGAGGAATCCCGCATTGCAGCGGTTCTTGGAGGAAGTGCCGTTGCTCTCCCCCTGAGGAGAGCTCACAAGGTCTCACCTCCATTCAATACTCTCAGTGCATCGATCCATCCACAAAAAGGCTTAGACAGTCATCGTCAAGCTTTCTAGGCTTTTCATCAGACACTTGCCGCGACACCGCACCGCGGCTCCGAGACAAAGGACATCGACCATGGCCCACCGCACCCCACGAGAACTGGCCGACCAGCTGAAGGACGGCCTGCTGTCCTTTCCCGTGACCGCGTTCGACGCCGACCTGCTCTTCGACGAGCACACCTACCGCCAGCACCTGGCCTGGCAGGCCTCCTACCCGGTGGCCGGGCTCTTCGCCGCCGGCGGCACCGGGGAGGGCTTCTCCCTCACGCCCGAGGAGACCGCCACCGTGGTGGCCGCGGCCGTGGACGAGGTCGGGGACACCGTCCCGGTGCTCGCCCCGGCCGCCGGCAACACCGCCCAGGCCATCCGCAACGCCACCGACGCGGCCGCCGCCGGGGCCGAGGGCCTGCTGCTGCTGCCGCCCTACCTCACCGAGGCCGACCAGGACGGGCTGCTCGCCCACGCCTCGGCGGTGTGCGCGGCCACCGATCTGGGCGTGATCGTCTACAACCGGGCCAACGCCGTCTACTCCGCCCAGACCGTCGCCGCCCTGGCCGAGCGCCACGAGAACTTCATCGGGTTCAAGGACGGCATCGGCGACATCGAGCACCTCACCAAGGTCTACGCCGCCAACGGCGACCGGCTGTTCTACCTCGGCGGGCTGCCCACCGCCGAGACCTTCGCCCTGCCGCTGCTGCAGCTGGGCATGTCCACCTACTCCTCGGCCATGTACAACTTCGTCCCGGAGTTCGCCCTGGCCTTCTACCGCGACGTGCGGGCCCAGGACCGGGCGGCGGTGACCGAGAAGCTCAACCGGTTCGTGCTGCCCTACCTGGAGATCCGCGACCGGGCCAAGGGCTACGGGGTGTCGATCATCAAGGGCGGGCTCAAGGCCGTGGGCCGCGACGCCGGCGGGGTGCGCCCCCCGCTGCAGGACCTCACCGAGACCGACCTCGCCGACCTCACCGCCCTCATCGAGGCGCTCCCTGCCGGCACCTCGGCGGACGCCCTGCAGCGGGCCTGACCCGCCGCCGTCCGGCGGGAACCGCATTCACAGACCGCATCCACAGACCGCATCCACAGACCGCATCCACAGACCGCATCCACAGTCAGCGAAGGAAGCCCATGTCCGTGAGCACCCAGACCACCGCCCTCTCCGGGCACTCCATCATCGCCGGCCGTCAGGTCGTCGGCACCAACGGCATCACCCGCGGCATCGACCCGGCCACCAACGCCGAGCTCGAGCCCGAGTACTCGCTGGTCAGCGAGGACCAGCTCGCCGAGGCCACCGCGGCCGCCGAGGAGGCCGTCGCGTCCTTCAGCGCCCTCGACCCCGAGGCCCACGCAGTCTTCCTGGAGACGATCGCCGCCAACATCGAGGTCGTCGGCCCGGAGCTGGTCGAGCGTGCCTCGACCGAGACCGGGTTGCCGGTGCCGCGCCTGCAGGGCGAGCTGGCCCGCACCACCGGGCAGCTGCGGCTGTTCGCGTCCGTCGTGCGCCAGGGGGACCACCGCGGCGTGCGCATCGAGCCGGCCCTGCCGGAGCGGGCCCCGCTGCCGCGCCCGGACCTGCGCCAGCGCAAGGTGCCCCTCGGCCCGGTGGCCGTCTTCGGCGCCAGCAACTTCCCCTTCGCCTTCTCCACCGCCGGCGGGGACACCGCCTCGGCGCTGGCCGCCGGCTGCCCGGTGGTCTTCAAGGCGCACAACGCCCACCCTGGCACCGGAGAGCTCGTCGGCCGCGCCATCACCGACGCCGTGGCCGAGTGCGGACTGCACCCCGGCGTGTTCTCCCTGGTCTACGGCCCCGGCGCGAGCATCGGCCAGGCCCTGGTCAAGGACCCGGCGATCAAGGCCGTGGGATTCACCGGCTCCCGCGGTGCCGGCACGTCACTGATGGCCACGGCCGCCGCCCGCCCGGAACCCATCCCGGTGTACGCGGAGATGAGCTCCATCAATCCGGTCTTCCTCTTCGACTCCGCGCTGCGCGGTGACGCCGACGAGTTCGCCCGCGCCTACGTCACCTCCCTGACCGGCTCCTCCGGGCAGCTGTGCACCAACCCGGGATTGCTGTTCGTCCCCGCCGGAGCGGCCGGGGACGCCTTCCTCGCGGCCGTGGACCGGGCGCTGGCCGGCGCCGAGGGCGCGACCATGCTCACCCCCGGCATCGCCCGCTCCTGCCAGGAGGGCATCGACGCCCTGGCCGCCCAGGACGGCGTCGAGGTCGTGGCCCGCGGCAGGGAGGGCGCCACGGCCAACGCCCCGGCGCCGGTGGTCTTCGGCGCGCAGGTCCCCACCTTCCTGGCCAACCCCGTGCTGCAGGAGGAGATCTTCGGTGCATCCTCCCTGGTGATCCGCTACGGCTCCGCCGAGGAGCTGGTGACGGCGGCGGCCCGGATGGAGGGTCAGCTCACCGCGAGCCTGTTCCTCTCGGAGGAGGACGTCGACACCGCTGCCCCGCTGCTGCCGGTGCTCGAGCGCAAGGTCGGGCGGATCCTCGCCAACGGCTGGCCGACCGGCGTGGACGTCGGGGACGCCATGGTCCACGGCGGCCCGTTCCCGGCGACCTCCGACGCCCGGACCACCTCCGTGGGCACGCTGGCGATCGAGCGGTTCCTGCGCCCGGTGGCCTACCAGAACATCCCCGACGCCCTGCTGCCCGCCCCGGTGCAGGCCGCCAACCCCTGGCACCTCAACCGGCGCGTCGACGGACGCATCCAGCTGGCCGCCACCGAAGGAGACCAGGCATGAGCGCCCAGCCGACCATCGCCCGGGTGGAGGTCGTGCCGGTCGCCGGGCACGACTCCATGCTGCTGAACCTCTCCGGCGCTCACGGCCCCTTCTTCACCCGCAACGTCGTGATCGTGACGGACTCGGACGGGCGGACCGGCCTGGGCGAGGTGCCCGGCGGGGAGAAGATCCGCGCCACCCTCGAGGAGGCCGGAACTCTGATCACCGGGGAGCCGGTGGCCCTGTTCCGCAGCCTGCTGCGCCGGATCGCCACCGTCTTCGCCGACCGCGACGCCGGCGGCCGGGGGCTGCAGACCTTCGACCTGCGCACCACCGTGCACGCGGTGACGGGCATCGAGTCCGCGCTGCTGGACCTGCACGGGCAGTTCCTGGGCGTTCCGGTGGCGGAGCTGCTCGGGGACGGCCGGCAGCGGGACGCCGTGCCGATGCTGGGATACCTGTTCTTCGTGGGCGACCCGGACAGCACGGACCTGCCCTACCTGCGCGAGCCGGACGGAGCAGACGCCTGGGAGCGGGTGCGCCGGGAGGCGGCGATGACCCCGGAGGCCGTGGTCCGCCTGGCCGAGGCCTCGACGGAGCGCTACGGCTTCAAGGACTTCAAGCTCAAGGGCGGCGTCCAGGCCGGGGACGTGGAGGTCGACGCCGTCACCGCGATCAAGGAGCGCTTCCCCGAGGCACGGGTGACCCTGGACCCCAACGGCGGCTGGCTCCTGGAGGAGGCGGTGCGGCTGGGCCGGCGGATGCAGGGCGTCGTCGCCTACGCGGAGGACCCGTGCGGGGCCGAGGGCCGCTTCTCGGGCCGCGAGGTGATGGCGGAGTTCCGGCGGGCCACGGGGCTGCGGACGGCCACGAACATGATCGCCACCGACTGGCGCGAGATGTCCCACGCGGTGCGCAGCAACGCCGTGGACATCCCCCTGGCCGACCCGCACTTCTGGACGATGGCCGGCTCCGTGCGGGTGGCGCAGCTGTGCCACGAGTTCGGCCTGACGTGGGGCTCCCACTCCAACAACCACTTCGACATCTCGCTGGCCATGTTCACCCACGTGGGCGCGGCGGCCCCCGGTGAGATCACCGCGCTGGACACCCACTGGATCTGGCAGGACGGCCAGGGCCTCACCCAGGAGCCGCTGCGCATCCGCGACGGCGCGATCCAGGTACCCGCCGCCGCCGGCCTGGGCGTGGAGCTGGACCGAAATCGACTGGCAGAGGCCCACGAGCTCTACCTCGAGCACGGCCTGGGTGCCCGCGACGACGCCGCGGCCATGCAGTACCTGATCGAGGGCTGGAGCTTCGACCCCAAGCGGCCCTGCCTGGTCCGGTGAGCCGGAGGGCGAGAACAGGATGACGGGGGTGCTGCTGGGCTTCGGCGTGGTCGCCGTGATCGCGCTGCTCGGCTTCGCCACCTCCGCGCTGCTGCCCGGTGAGGCCCGCGCCATGCGCGCGGGCCTCACCCCGGTCATCTACTACCTCACCAACCCGGCGCTGATGCTGGTGCTCGTCGCCGGCACCGACCTCGGGGCCGTGCTCGGGGTCTACACCCCGATCGCCCTCGCCACCGCAGCGGTGGCGGGGGTGGTGTTCGCGCTGATCAGCGGCCTGCTGCTGCGGCGCGGCGCTGCCCGCACCGCCGTGGGCGCCATGGCTTCCTCCTACGTCAACGCCGGGAACATCGGGCTGCCCATCGCCCTCTACGCGGTGGGCAGCACCGCCCCCGTGGTCTCGGTGCTGCTGGCCCAGCTGCTGGTCATAGCACCGATCTACCTGGTGCTCTTCTCCCTGGCCACCCGTCCCACCCGGCGATCCGGGCCAGGGGCGGCGACGGCGACCCGGACGGCAGCGTCGGAGCGGCAGAGGCCGTCGACCCCGGGCACGATCGTGCGGTCGGTGGCCAACCCCGTGAGCATCGGCACCGCCGCCGGCGCGCTGCTGTCGGCCACCGGGCTCCGGCTGCCCGAGGTGCTCTGGATCCCGCTGGAGATGCTGGGTGAGTCCTCCGTGCCCCTGCTGCTGCTGCTGTTCGGGATGAGCCTGCACGGCCAGCGCCCCTTCCGCCACCGCGCCCTGATGCCGGACGTGGTCACCGGGACGCTCATCAAGCTGACGCTGATGCCGGCGGTGGCGTGGCTCGTCGGCCACCTCGGCTTCGGACTCGCCGGCACGGAGCTGTTGGGCGTCGTCGTCATGGCCGCCCTTCCCACGGCCCAGAACGTCTTCCTCTTCTCCTCCCAGTTCCGCATGCCGGCCAACGCGGCGCGGGACATCATCTTCCTCAGCTCCTTGCTGTCGTTTCCTGTGATTCTGCTGATCAGCCTGCTTCTGCACTGAACTCCTGCGTGCAGATGCTTCCAGGGGTCGGTCACTCGCCGATGGGGGCGATCGGACACCGAGGCGGACAGGACCATCGGCAGGACCAGGGGCACGCTCCTGCCGCCCGCAGGACAACCGGCAGGGCCTCTTGCGCGCCATGCCGGTGCCACAAGGGGACTGCCGTGCCGACAGGTCACAGACGCAGATCCATGACGTTCGGCCACTGGAGGACGGTCGGTCCCCTGCTGGTCGTCCTGGGCGTGACCCTCGTCTTCCTGGTCGCCGGCCTGGCGGCCGCCCGGCAGGCCCATCGGGGCCCATTGCGCTGACAGCGCAGGAACAACCTGCTGCCCGCTACCGGAGGGTGCGACAGGAAGCCGCCGGGGCCTGTCCTTCACCCCGCAGGTGGGGCACGAGAGGACTGTCACCGTGCTTCCCGCCGCGGTCAGGCGTCGAAGTGGGTGCTGGCCGGGCCCCTCCCCACGGTGGCGACCAGCTCGGCGGCCAGGTCGCGCAGCTTCACGTTGCGGTGGCTGGAGGCGGCCCGGAGGATCTCGACGGCCTTCTCCTGGGAGCAGCGGTTCTGGCCCATGATGATGCCCACGGCCAGGTCGATGGTGGTCCGGGACGCCATGGCCGTTCTCAGGTCCGTCTCGGTGTCGCGGTGGCGGGCCATGCGCACGGCCAGGCGCAGTGTGGTGGACGCCGCGGCCACCTGTCCCTGGACCACCTCGAGGACGGCCTCGTCGAAGGCCCCCGGGCGGTCGGCGTAGACGTCCAGACCCGCTGCGGCCTCCCCGGCCAGCTCGAAGGGCACGCCCAGAGCCGAGAGGATCCCGGCCTCGGCGGCGGCGCTCCCGTAGGCGGGCCACCGCGGGTCGGTGCGGGTGTCGGACACGTAGACCGTCCGGTGCTCCCGGGCCGCGGTCAGGCACGGGCCGTCGCCGTAGTGGAACTGGATCTCGTCCAAAGCCTCGGCCTGCGGGCTGGAGGAGGCCACGGTGGTGGACCGCTTCGGGCGCAGCAGGGTGACCGCGCACCACACCTGCTCCCCGTCGCTGGACAGGGCCTCGGCGATGGAGGCGGTGAAGGCGTCGAGGAAGCCGGTGATGTCCTCGCTCTCGAGCAGCAGCTCCTGCAGCAGTGCCAGGGGCGAGCTGCCCGTCGGGTGATCGGTCATGGTCTGCCTTTCGTCCGGGGTCGGCGCGATGCCCAGGCTGCCCGGTCCGGGCCCGGTGGGCGCCGCCCAGCGCCTAGATCCGGGGGTCGTTGCGGTCCATCTCGTCGCAGTCCTGGACCGGAGCGCTCCCGTGATCGGCGGGCACGGTCCCGGCGGGGGTCGTGGGGCCGTCGGTCAGGTCCGCGGCGTAGGGCGCCCGGGGCGGGGCCAGGTCGACGAGGATCTCGTTGGCGGCCTGGGCCAGCAGGTCCCGCTGCAGCCGCGGCAGGGCCAGGGAGTGGTGCAGGTAGGCGTCGAGCTCGAACTCGGACACCTCTCCGCCGATGCTGAAGTAGTACAGCCACAACCGCCCCCGGTCGATGCCGGCGGCGAGCATGGTGGCCCGCAAGCAGCTGGCCTGCTCGTGGACGACTGCCTCGTCGTCGGCACCCCTCGGCGTGGTCATCGACGGACTCCCTCCTGATGGTCCTCGTGGTGGTGCTAGGCGGTTTCCAGCAGGTCGGTGGCGACCTCGGCCACCCGCCGGCCCTGGGCCCGTGCGGTCTCCAGCAGTGCGGTCCGGGCCGCCTCGGGACGCAGATGGTCCCGGGCCATGAGCACCCCGGTGGCCAGGCCGACGGTCTCCCGGGTGGCCAGGGCCGTTCTCAGCGCCGCGTTCAGCCGCGTGGGGGTCTCCACCGGTTGGGCGGCCCCGAGCAGGGTGGCCGCCGCCTCGGCGAACAGCCCCAGCAGGCGTTCTTCGTCCGGCCCGAACGCTGCCGGGGTGGTGGCGTAGACCTTCAACGCCCCCAGGGCCTGGCCCCGGTGGACCAGAGGGGTGCTGAGTACCGAGCGGATCCCGGCGGCGGACGCGGCAGCCTCCCACGCCGCCCACCGGGTCTCGGTGGTCGTGTCGGCGATGCGCTGGGGCTCCTGCGTGGCCCAGGCGCTCAGGCACGGGCCCGCCCCGAGCTCGTACTGGGCGGCGTCGGCGGCCTCTACGGCCGGGTCGGTGGCGGCGGTGGAGATCCGGGTGCCGGCCTCGTCCAGCAGGGACACCCCGGCCCCGGCCGCGGCCGGGACCATCTGCCGGGCCGCGTGGGCCAGCCGGGACACCGCGGTGGTGGCGTCGTCCTGGCTCAGGAGCATGCCGTGCAACTGGGCGAAGACGGTGGCCAGCTCGCCCGATGATGGATCAGGGGTCATGGGAACAGCCGTTCGGCAGGGGTGGCCGGGCTGGCGCGATGGCCGCTGCCGACTCCGTCAGCGAAGAAAGTGCCCCGTGTCGACGCCCTCTTGATGATCAGTCTACTGTTCCTGTCTCGGGGCCGGTGGTGAGCAGTCCGCAGAACGCGGTCTCGCACGACACACCCGGGGCTGCGAGTCGGCGCCACCGGGCCGGTCCTTGGGCCAGGCGTCGAAGCGACCCGAGAAGGGCAGCTCGATGCGGGGCGGGAGGTCGATGATCCTCGCGCAGGAGGACCTCGACATCAGCTGCCGGTGGGGGAGACTGGGGGGATGAGCACGACGTCCCAGGACGCCAGCGATCTCCCCGGGGAAGCGTCTGGTACTTCGGGGGCCAAGGATCTGGCCGGGCAGCTGGGCGAGCTGGCCCGGAGTCTGCAGGCCGAGCAGGACTTCGAGGCCACCTTGGCCACCATGGTCCATGCCGCTCTGGATCTGGTCCCGGGAGCGGGGCACGCCTCGATCTCGGTGGCCCGGGCCCGGCGCACGATCGAGTGCCACGCACCCTCCTCGCCGCTGCCGGCAACCGTGGACCGGCTCCAGGAGGAGCACCGGGAGGGCCCGTGCCTGGACGCGGCCTATGCGGAGAAGGTGGTGCGCGTCCCGGACTTCGGCGACGAGCGCCGGTGGCCGTCCTTCGCCCCGGCCGCCCTGGGGGCCGGGGCCCGATCGATGCTGTGCTTCCAGCTCTACACCAGCGGCGAAGAGCTCGGGGCGCTGAACATCTACGGGACCGGCCCGGAGGTGTTCACCGCCGAATCGGAGGAGGTCGGGCTGCTGGCGGCCACCCACGCGGCGGTGGCCTTCGCCGATGCCCAGCGCATCCAGCACCTCTACGAGGCCCTGGCCACCCGGGATCTGATCGGCCAGGCCAAGGGCGTGCTGATGGAGCGGTACAAGATCACCGCCCAGCAGGCCTTCCTCCTGCTCACCACCGCCAGCTCCAGGACGAACCTCAAGCTGCGGGACGTGGCCGAGCAGCTGACCACCACCGGCACTCTGCCCACCACCAACAGGTAAGGCCCGCCCCGCCCCCGGGCGCCGGCGAGCACCACCGCACCGAGACACTCGGGCGGGACTGCAGGACTGCCGCCGGATTCGGGCGAGGCAGCATGGGGGCCTCCACCGCCGCACCTGCGGCCGGCCGCTGCCAGCAGGGCGAGGTCGCACGACGGTGTGCCTGATGGACGGGGTGCTGGTCAGCGCAGGGTAAGTGTGCTTAGGGTAGGGGAACGGTTGAGAAGCGGCCGCACGTCTTCTGTGGGGAAGCAGGTGCTGTCATGGAGCCGAAAATCGCTGTTGTCGTGCAGGTCGACCTGGACGGACGGCAGGTGCGGATCGCGGCCACCGGTGCGGTGACCAAGGTCAATCAGCGGGGTCTGTGCCCGGTGATCGGCCGCGCTCGCCGGCTGGTGCCGGGCATCCGGGTGGTGGTGGACCTGCGCAGGGCCGAGTCCGTGGAGCCGGCGGCGATGGATCTTCTACGCTGGTCGGCCGAGCACGAGGCCCCGGGCGCGGGGGCGCACGAGGTGGAGTTCCTGCTGGCCGACCCCGGAACCGCCCCGGCGACCTCGGCAACGGGCCCCCTGCGACCAGTGACCCGGTCCGCGCCGCCCTCGGCACCCCGGGTCGGGGTCGCGGCATGAGCTCGGTGGTGGCCGGACCGCACGGTGCGGCCCCGGCGGTGTCGGCTCATGGATGAGCCCCGCCCGACGGCACTGGCGCTGCCGGGGGACGCGTTGACCCCCGGGCGCATGGTGGAGATCTGGGACGAGGAAGTGTTCTGCTACCACGCCCGGGTGGAGGAATACATCGGGCACCTGTCGGTGGTGTGGGTGCGCGAAACCGGGCTGGGACACCGCCGGCTCGTCCTGGCCCAACAGTGCCGCCGCCCCTGAGGAAACCCGCCCCCAGCACGTCGGCTACCAGGCGTGGCCGTACTGACCTGCATCCGGCCACCAGTCCGAGGCGATGCTGCTGGGCATCTTCCAGGTCTCCTGGCTGCACAACATCGTCCACCTGCTCTACGGTGTGGCCGGGCTGGCCCTGACCCGCTCCGCCGCCGGGGCCCGCAGCTTCCTGCTGTGGGGTGGGCTGGTCTATCTGGTCCTGTGGATCTACGGCCTGCTCGTGGGCCCGGAGTCGCCGGCGAACGTCGTGCCGGTGAACACCGCCGACGACTGGCTGCACCTGGTGTTGGGCGTGACCATGGTGGGCCTGTCCTTCCTGCGCCGGGACACCCACGACCGCAGCGCCACGCGCAACACCACCGGCCGGCCTACTGACCATCAGCTCCTGGCAGGGGAGCGCGACAGCGGTGATCAGTCCGCCGTCTCGACATCGACCGGCCTCACCGCACCGTCATCGGGACGACCCCCGGCTCTGCCCGTCCGTTCCGTGTCCTGCGGGGCGGGCGGGCACCTCCCGCTGCCGCGCAGCCGCCGTCGTTCTGGCAGGGACGACGGGCTCAGCCTTCGCAGTCCGTGCGGTACGTCGGACCGTCCTTCTGCCGAGCCGGCTGGGAGCGGTGGCGGACCAGGAAGCAGGAGGCGCAGATGAACTCGTCGGCCTGCCGATGCACCAGGGCCGGTGAACTCCTCGTGCGAGAGGCCGGCGCCGGGAAGATTCAGGCCCTCGGCGGTGTCGGCGTCCTCGAGATCGACCGACGGCGCCTGGGCCGCCGTGATCCTGCCCGCTCCCGGGTCCCTCTTCTCGCGGACCGGCTCCTACTGCCGGGGCGATCGGGGAGTGATGAGCTCGTCCTCGGCCTCGAGTTCCTCCTGGCTGCGGTGCTCGGCGTCGTAGAGACCCGGATCCTGGACGTCGAGCTGACGCATGATCACGTCGAGCTTCAGGTGCACGGTCGCGCTGTCGTGCGTCGTCGGGCTCAGGCCATGAGGGGCTCCGGCGCATCCGGCGCGGTGGTGGGGGCACGGTGGGTGACGTCGATGGCGGCCGCCACGACGTCGCGCAGGTCGTGGCGGGCCGCGTAGGCCTCGCGCTGATGCCGGGCACCGGTGCCGCGGCGCAGGATGTCGGTGAGCACGGCTTCGACCGTGGTCTCCTCGTCGTGTTCGGCCAGTACGGGGCGGAGGAACCCCAGCAGCGCGGCGATGACGTCCCCGGCCGGTGCCGGGGCTCCGGTGGCCGGGTCGATGAGCTGCCCCTCGACCCCGGTGCGGCTGGCCTGCCAGCTCCACACGCGCAGCAGCGAGGCCGGCACCTCCGGGGCGGGGGTTCCGGCGGTCCAGACGCGGGAGGCGGTCTCGACCAGGGCGCGCACCAGGGCGGCGATCACCGCGGCCCGCTCCGGGTACAGGCACACGTCGGCCACCCGCACCTCCACGGTCGGGCGGCGCTCCGACAGGCGGGCGTCGAAGTAGAGCATTCCGGCGTCCACCGGCACGCCGGTGCCCAGCAGCGCGGTCCGGTGGCGGTCGTAGCCGGCCGGTGAGCCGAAGGCGTCGGTGGGGCCGGCCGTGGGCCACCGGGACCAGGCCTGGTAGCGGTAGGAGGCGTAGCCGGTGTCGACCCCGCTCCAGAACGGGGAGTTGGTGCTCAGTGCCAGCAGGGTCGGCAGCCAGGGGCGGATGCGGTCCAGCACCGCCACGCCCTCCTCCCGGGAGTCGATGCCGACGTGGACGTGGAAACCACAGGTGAGCTGCTCCTCTGCGGTGAGGCCGAACTGCTCCCGGATCCTGCGGTAGCGCGGGTCGGGCACCAGGTGCGGGGTCGTCTCCTGCGGGGCCGTGGGCAGAGCGACCACGCGCCCGCCCACGCGGGCGGCGACCGCGTCGGCCAGGGCCCGGCCGGCTCGGATGGCCGCCAACTGCCCGGCCAGCGTGGTCTGCGGCGGAGAGACGACCTTGATCTGCTCCTGCTGCAGCTCCGCGGTCACCTCGTGCTCGGAGTCCGCCCCCTGACCCTGCAGGGTCGCGGCCCACTCCCCGGCCGGCAGCGGCTCGAGGGTCTCGCCGTCCACCAGCAGCAGCTCTTCCTCCACGCCGAACGTGCGCACCCGAACACCGTGTCCTTCCGTCGTCCTGCTTCTGGCTCTCTCTGCGCCCGGGCCGGCCGCGCCGCCTGATGGCGGAGTCCGCGATGGCGCCGACGGGGTCCCGTCCGGCTCGGCCATGACCGCGGGGGTTCCCCGGACCGGCCGCAGGTCGATGCCGGGTCCGGGGTGGCGGGCGCCCTGGGAGGACGGGTTCACGCAGCCGCTCCCCAAGGTTCGAGCCGGCCGCGGCGGTGCAGCGCCAGGGGCGGAGACGTCGCCGTGGAGAGGACCCGCACGGTCGTTCCGTCCAGGTCGCTCTGGACGGTCACGGGAAGTTCGTGGTGCACAACAGCCGCTTTCTGCGCAGACGGGGTCGCGGCCGGCTGCTGGACCACAGGTGGACCATACTCGATCCCCTCATCACCAGCCAGTCGGCTGATGATCTCCCGGAGCAGCACCTGCAGCCCGTCCGTACGTGTCAGGACATCTCGTGGAGGCAGGCCCTGGACCGTGGTTAGGCTGACCCCATGCGGAGGCACCCGTCGGCGCGAACCGATCCCTGGCCGGCCGGCCCCATGGTGCCGCGGCCGTGGCTGATGGAGCAGTCGTGGTCCGAGGCCGTGATCCTGCACTGGCGCCTCCCCGTCCGGGTCGCCGCCGACCACATGCCTCCGGGGACGGTGCCGGAGGTCTTCGACGGGTCCAGCTGGGTGGGACTGATCGGGTTCCGGATGAGCAGGACACGCCTGGGAACGGTCCTGCCGCTGCCCTACCTGGGCTCCTTCACGGAAGTGAACGTGCGCCTGTACTCCCGCGCGGACGACGGCTCCCGGGGGATCGTGTTCCTGTCCCTGGACGCGCCCCGGCTGCCCGTGGTCCTGGCCGCCCGCGCGGCCGGCATCCCCTACGTGTGGTCACGGTGCCGGCCCACCGGCGCGGGCCGGCCGGCACCGGTCTGCGGGTACGAGGTCGCCCGCCGCGGCCGGCAGCCGGGTACCCGCTTCGCCGTCCGCCCCGACCTCGCCACCCAGGCCGACGACGAGCTCTCGCTGCAGCTCACCGCCCGGTACGGGGCGCACATCGGCGTCGCCGGGACCACGTTCTTCCTGCCCGTCTCCCACCGTCCGTGGCCGCTGCACCCGGCCGAACTGCTCCACCTCGAGGACGGGCTGCTGGACGCGGCCGGCCTGGCGGTGGCGGGCCCGCCGGAGTCGGTGCTGTTCTCCCCGGGCGTGCGGGTCGTGTTCGGCCGGCCCTGGAGCGTTCCGGCCGGACGGTCGTGAGTGGCGGCGTGGGCGCCGCCCACGCCTCGCCGGCCACGGCCGGCCAGACCCTCAGTACCGCCCGCACCCTCTCGGACCTGCGGCCGGTGCTCGTCGGGTTCCTCTCCTGTGAGTTCTCGACCAGGCCGTCGCCGGAGGGTGACATCTGACTCAGCAGGCTTACTATGTCAGGCAAGGGCCGTCCGTGGAGGCCCACCACCACGGCGGGAACGCCCGGGCGGTGTCCGCACCCCTCCCGGCGCCGAGACCCTCGCCCCGGCAGTCCCGGACCGGGCACGTCCTGAAAGGTTGTCATGACGCGATCCATCGCCGACCAGACCGTTGCCGAGCTCGGCGGGCGGCTGAGCGTGCTGACCCGGCAGCAGAAGGACCACATCGAGCTCGACCGGCTGCTGCGAGAGCTGGACGGGGCCGATGCCGCCGGCCAGGGACAGGTGCTGCTGCGGATCTACCGCCTGGTCTTCCCGCACGCCTTCGCCGAGGAGTCCGTGCTGTGGCCGGTGATGCGCCGGATCCTGCCCGACGGGCACGAGCTGACGCTGCAGGTGGAGCAGGAGCACCAGGAGGTCAACGAGCTCGTCACCGCTCTCGAGCGACTGGACGCCGAGGACCCGCAGCGGCAGACGGTGCTGGCCCGGCTGGTCGAGGTGCTGCGGGAGGACGTGCGCGACGAGGAGGACGAGCTGCTGCCCAGGCTGCAGCAGCTGCTGGGTCCGGGGCAGCTGCGCGGGCTGGGCCTGGCCTGGGAAGTGCTCCGCCGCACCGCCCCCACCCGCGCCCACCCCGTCGTGGCCCGGCGCCCGCCCGGCAACGTGATCGCGGCCCTGCCGCTGTCGGTGCTCGACCGGTTGCGGGACCTCGTGGACGCAGCGGTGCTCCGCGGGCCCGGACGCGGCGCACCGGTCCTGCGCTCGGTGAGCAGCGGCCTGGGCGCCGTCGCCCACCGGATCGAACGCGTGCCCGTGATGCGCCGGGGCGAGGACCCCTCCACCGGTCGAGCGGACGTCTGATCGTCTTCCGCAGCCGGACGCCGGTTCGCGGCGCATCGCCGTCGACGGTGATGCCTCGGGGCCCCACCGATCCCGCGGGCGGTCCGGCCCGCGACGAGGGAGCCCCGGAGGGGTCGCCTCAGGGGGCGGCGGTGACCGGCGCGGTGCTGGTGCGGGTGACGAGCTGAGCGGGGAGCACGACATGCTCGCCGCCCACCGGTGTGTCGGTCGCGGCGGCTTCCAGCCGGCGCACGGTGAGGTCCACGGCGGTGCCGGCCAGCAGGCGCGGGTCCTGGGCCAGGGTGGTGAGGTCGATGTAGGGCAGGGACGCCTGCTCGGAGTCGTCGAAGCCGACCACCGACAGGTTCCCGGGAACGCTTCGGCCGAGGACCCGGGCCTGGCTGATCACCCCGACGGCGCAGCGGTCGTTGAAGGCGAGCACGGCGGTCGGCGGGGAGTCCTGGGCCAGCAGCCTGCTGACAGCGGCGGCGCCCTCGGCCTCCGAGGCGCCGCCGCGCTCGATCAGCATCTGCTCGCCCAGGCCGGCGGCGGCCATGGTGTCCTGGTAGCCCGTCCGGCGTCTCGCCCCGCCGGCCTCGCGGTCGGCGTCGATGTAGACGATCCGCCGGTGCCCGAGCGCGACCAGGTGTTCCACGGCCAGGGCCGCGCCGCGGTAGTCGTCGGTCGCCACACTGTCGAAGGCCTGGGTGTCGAAGGCCCGGGTGACCGAGACGACCGGCAGGCTCGCACTGAGGTCCTCGAGACGGGCCTGGGGCAGGGCGCTGCCGAGCAGGACCAGGGCCTCGCAGCGGTCGCGCAGCAGGGCCTCCACCGCGGCGTCCTCCGCCCGGTGCGGGGTGACGGCGGAGAGCACCACGTCATAGCCCCGCTCCTGGGCGGCGGTGTGCAGCCCGTCGAGGATCTCCCCGTGGAACGGCTGGACCGGCTCGAAGGCGATGCCGAGCAGACGGGAGCGGCCCTGGCGCAGCAGGCGGGCGCGTTCGTCGCGGCGGTAGCCCAGCTCGGCGGCCACGGCCAGCACGTGGGCCCGGGTCTCCTCGCTGGCTCCGGGGGCGTCGCGGAAGACGATCGAGACCAGCGGCTGGGACACCCCGGCCACCCGGGCGACGTCGCGCATGGTGACGCGGCGCGGGGACGGGCGGCCGGGGGAATCCGGGCGATCCGCGGTCATGCAGAGGTGAGGGTGAAGGCGTCCCGGAAACGGCGCAGCGCCACCTCGGGGTCAGTGGCGGCGAAGGCCTCCATCGCGATCACTCCTTCGTATCCTGACCCGGCCAGGGCGGCGGCCACCCTGGGGTAGTGGATCTCCCCGGTGCCCGGCTCGCAGCGCCCGGGCACATCGGCCACCTGCACCTCCCCAATATACGGAAGGGCGCGGGCGCACAGCTCCACCAGGTTCCCCTCCCCGATCTGGGCGTGGTACAGGTCCAGGTTCAGCCGCAGGTGCGGGCTGTCCACCGCCGCGACCAGGGCCAGGGTGTCCTCGGCCCGGGCGAAGGGCACCCCGGGGTGGTCGACGGCGGTGTTGAGGTTCTCCAGTGTGAAGACCCGCCCGTGGCGTTCCCCGAGGGCCGCCAGCCGCTCCAGGGTGCGGGCGGCGGCCAGCCAGTCGGCCCCGGTCACGACCTGCTGCGGGACCACGGGCAGTCCGTGGGGGTCGAGGCCGGTGCCGTGGACGTTGAGCCGGGGGCAGTCGATGACCGCCGCCGCGGCCAGGGAGTCCTCGGCGGTGCGCAGCAGCTCCGCGGCCCCGTCCGGGTCGACCAGGCTGCCGCGCACGTAGCCGGTCATCGACCCGAACCGGGCCCCGGTGGCGGCCAGCGCGGGCAGGTCCTTGGTGGTCCAGTCCCAGATCTCCACCTCGAACCCGGCCTCGTGCAGCCGGGTCACCCGCTGGGCGAACGGCAGGTCGCCGTAGAGCATCTCGGCGTTGGCCGCCAGGGTGAACCCGCTCACCGGGCCGCCCCCACGGCGTCCAGCGCGTCCAGCGTGACGGGGGCGCCGGTGCGGCAGGACTCGATGCAGCCCAGGGCGATCCGCAGCGCGTCCCGGGCCGCGCCCACCCCCGGGCCCGGTGCGCGGTGCCCGAGGGCGGTGTCGGTGAAGGCCTGCAGCTCACCGGTGTAGGCGCCGCGCATCGACTGGGTGTCCGCGCGCACCGTGTCGATGCCGATGCCCTCGGACCCGTAGTAGCGCATGCTCGAGGCCGCCAGGTCCCCGGCGGTGACCATGCCGGCCGAGCCGAAGGCCTCCGCCCGGGTGTCGTAGCCGTAGGCCGCCGAGAAGCTGGCCTCGGCGGTGGCGATCGCGCCGTTGTCGTAGCGGATGGTGACCACGGCGGTGTCCAGCAGCCCGGCGTCCCGGAAGTCCGGGGCCACCAGGGCATCGGCGGCGGCGTGGACCTGCACGGCCCGGGCGCCGGGGTTGAGGAAGTTCAGGGTGTCGAAGTCGTGGATCAGGGTCTCCAGGAAGATCGTCCACGGCGCCACCGCCGCCGGGTTGGCCAGCCCCGGGTCCCGGGTGGTCGAGCGCAGCAGCTGCGGGGTGCCGATCCGCCCGGCCTCGATCGCCGCGCGGGCCTGCGGGAATCCGTCGGCGAAGCGGCGGTTGAACCCGATCCGGAACAGCACCCCGTTCGCCTCCACGGCGCGGTGAACCCGGTCGATCTCCTCCAGGGTCATCCCGGCCGGCTTCTCGCAGAAGATCGCCTTGCCCGCGGCGGCGACCTGCTCCACCAGCCCCGCGTGGAAACGGGCCGGCGCGGTGATCACCACCGCCTCCACCGCCGGGTCGGCCAGCATCCGGGCCGGATCGGTGTAGGCGGCCGGCACGTGCAGCGCCTTGGCCAGGCGCGCCGCAGCACCCTCCACCGGATCGGCGATCGCGACCAGCCGGGCGTTGGGCACGGTGCGGGTGATCAGTTCGGCGTGGCTGGAACCGATCCGGCCGGCGCCGATCAGGCCGATGTTCAAGGTACGGGGCTCGGACACAGGATTCTCCTTCGAGTCAGGGGGTGGAACGCGGCAGGGGATGCCCAGGACCTGTGTTTCAACATGTCCTGACAAACCCTTGGCAGAAAGACTAGTACGTATTAGTGTGATCGCCAACACAACTGTTCCAGGGCCTTCTCGGCAGCGCGGTCAGGCGCCGGGGCCCGGGCGGAAGAGGAGACCTCTCATGACTGCAGCGCGTGTTTCCGGCCCACACCGCCGCCGGCGGGCGTCCTGGCGAGCGCGGACCGCGGGGGCGGAACCCGTCCCCGCACCGGACCTGGCCGGCGGCTCGTTCCCGACCGGGCGGCAGCCCGCCACCCTCTCGTTCGGAGGCGCGTCATGACCGTGACCTTGTCCCTGCCGATCGACAAGACCTCCCCGGTGCCCCTCTACCACCAACTTGCTCTGGCCCTGGAGGCCGCGATCCACAGTGGGGACCTGGCGCCGGGCACGAAGCTGGACACCGAGCTCGAGATCGCCTCCCGACTGCGCATCGCCCGCGTCACCGTGCGCAGCGCCCTGCAGCACCTGGTCGAGGCCGGCCTGGTGGTGCGCACACCACGGGTCGGCACTCACGTCACCCCTCCCCACCGGTGGGCGCGCCCACCTGCGCACTCCGCGTCGCAGTAGTCGCCGCCGGCGTTCCGTCACGGTCGCCCCGCGCTGCGGGTGCGGCTGCGGCAACAGGCCGGAGCGGCCGCGAGCTCATCGGGACGGTGCCGGCGCGCTCCACCTGCCCGCATCCCGGCCCGGGTGGCGTCCTGCCTGCTCCGTCCGGGGCCGAAGCCCCACGCACGAACCATCCACCATCCGACCGGTGCCGTACAGGGTCCACCCACGCTCCACCAGGTCATCAACAAAGGAGTTCACATGTCCCACAACTCTCCGAGCGACAGCCGGGTCGACCTTCCACCGTTGACCCACGGGCCGCACCGGAAGCGGCTCGGACTGATCTCGGTCGTGGCCTGCCTGGGCGGGCTGCTGTTCGGCTACGACACGGGTGTGACCAATGGCGCCGAGGGGCCCATGGCCCAAGACCTGGGATTGAGCCTGCTCCAGCTGGGCGTGGTGATCAGCTCGCTGGTCTTCGCGGCCGCCGTCGGGGCCCTGCTCCTGGGCCGAGTCTCGGATGCCTGGGGTCGGCGCAGGACGATCATCCTGCTGGCGGTGCTGTTCTTCGTCGGCACGCTGCTGGTGGTCTTCTCGCCGGCGTCCCCGGAGCCGGAGACGTTCTCCCCGACAGGGTTCACGGTCCTGGTCTGTGGGCGGATCATGATCGGCCTCGCGGTCGGTGGCGCCTCCACGGTGGTGCCGGTGTACCTGGCCGAGCTGGCCCCCTACGAGATCCGCGGGTCGATCACGGGCCGCAACGAGCTGGCGATCGTCTCCGGGCAGCTGGCCGCCTTTGTCATGAACGCACTCATCGCGGTCACGCTCGGCGACGTCGTGGACGGGGTGTGGCGCGTCATGTTCGCCGTCTCCGCACTGCCGGCGATCGGCCTGTTCCTCGGCATGCTCCGCATGCCCGAATCCCCGCGCTGGCTGACCGAGAAGGGCCGGTACGACGACGCTCTGGCGGTGCTCGAGACGGTCCGCCCGGCCGAGCGCGCGAAGGCGGAGCTGCAGGAGATCGAGCGCATCGCGGCCATAGAGGTCGA
The DNA here is from genome assembly GCF_009735315.1 of Kocuria sediminis. Taxonomy (NCBI): domain Bacteria; kingdom Bacillati; phylum Actinomycetota; class Actinomycetes; order Micrococcales; family Micrococcaceae; genus Kocuria; species Kocuria sediminis. The sequence continues at coordinate 30,136 of NZ_WOGU01000016.1, read as the reverse complement.
GGCGCACCAGGTCGGGCTGAAAGCCGTCCTGACGAACAAGTGGCTCCTGCGGATCATCCTGATCGGCATCGGCGTGTCCATGACCCAGCAGCTGACCGGCATCAACTCCGTCATGTACTACGGCACCCGCATCCTGGAGGAGTCCGGGATGACGGCGCAGCAGGCCGTGCTCGCCAACATCGCCTTCGGCGTCGTGGCCGTGGTCGGCGGACTCATCGCCCTGTACAACATGGACCGGCTCAACCGCCGCACCACGTTCGTCATCGGACTGTCGTTGACCACGACCTGCCACCTGCTGATCGGGATCGCCGGCAATCTGCTTCCCGAGGGCAACCCGGCCCGACCGATCGTGATCCTGGTCCTCGTGGTCGCCTTCGTGCTCTCGATGCAGACGTTCCTGAACATCGCCGTCTGGGTGTGGCTGGCGGAGATCTTCCCCCTGCACATGCGCGGACTGGGCATCGGCATCTCGGTGTTCTTCGGCTGGACCATGAACGGGTTCGTCGCCCTGTACTTCCCGACCCTGGTGGGCACGGTCGGCATCTCGGGCACGTTCTTCCTCTTCGCGGCCATCGGCGTGCTGGCCCTGATCTTCGTCATCACCCAGGTCCCCGAGACCCGCAACCGCACCCTCGAGGCCCTCGAGGAGGATGTCTCCACCGGAGCGATCTACCAGGTCGCCAAGCCCGCCGACGCCCACCGGTCCTGATCGCCACAGCTCGATCCTCCGGAACCGTGGGGCAGGTCAGCATGACCGGCCCCACGGTTCTCTTGCCCCGCAGGGTCCCGAGAGCCGGCACGAAGGGCCGGAGAGGCGACCCCGCTGCCGCCGGATCCCGGCCAGAGCCCCGACAGGGTCGATCGATCACCCGGTCGACGTCGACAGGCCCCGATGGGCCGGCCTCATGGTCCGGCTCCCGTGCTGTCCCGGCCCGCTGCATCGGCCCGGGTCCTGGTCCTGCCCGGTCGCCGGACGTCCCACGGCCAGGTGATGAGCGCCCACACCGCGGTGATGATGAGGAACTCCACCAGCAGGTACCACGGCCAGGGCCCGAACAGGTCGAGGATCGAGGGGTGGTTCGGCTTTCCGTTGAGAAACCCGTAATTGGTTCCCAGCCGGCTGTTGAGCCCGAAGACCACTGCCGCCCACGCGACCGTGACGGTCAGGGTCAGGCGGTAGCTCCGCCAGTCCACGCGGTCGCCGCGTCCCCACGTCAGATACAGCGCGGCCCAGAGCACGAGGAGGTGCTGGACCCAGAGGTCGATGAAGTCGATGTGCGGGAAGTCCGGCGAGTCGAGGGCCGGGGTGAGGACGGCCTGCGTGTTGAGGGTCAGCCCCCAGTAGTAGGTGAGCGCGAACGCCCAGTGGGCCCGGGTCCACAGGGCGATGACAGCTGCCATCCATGCCACGTCGGAAAGATGGACGGGCAGGGAGATGTGCACGTCGAAGTTGTCCGGCAGCCACCGGTAGACGAGCATCGCCACCGCATATGCGCCCAGGACCGCGGCGAACACCCGGGAGACGAGCACCTCGGCTCCGGAGTCCCGCAGACGGCGGCCGAGACCCACGACGACCACGGCGCCGAGGGCGCAGACGCCCAGGGCCGCCCAGTGCGTCGGGCCGTAGGGCACGAAGACGTCCTCGTTCGGCACCGCGAACTCACCTCTTCCTTCCGGCCTGGCACGAGCAGGCCGACCACCTCGACAGCAGCAGATCCCGTGGACACGTGGTGGCGGATCCTGGGGGAGGGTCCGGTGGAGGATGTGGCCTCCGGCGGGTGTCCTCCGTGCGCGGCTCTCGTGGGCCGTCCGGAACAGCGCGGACGCGAAGGCCTGCGGCACGGGCTCCGGCCACATCACCGCCTGTGCCCTGGCGCCGCCGGTCGGACCATGCGGGCCGGCGCTGGGGCAGGGGCACGTCAGCGGTCATCGGTGCCCTGCCCGGCACGCCGCAGCGGCCGGAGCCCGGCATCCGTTGCCGGTGGCCGCCTCGGAGCCCACGCCCCCAGCGTGTTGCACCAGGTGGGACGCGGAATCCGGGGTGCGGTTCCTGCCCGGACGTGACCGGGACAGTGACGTGACCGGGACAGTGACGTGACCGGGACGGAACTACTGCAGCAGCGGATTGAGCTCCAGGGACACGATGCCGACGGCGATCACGCACACGGCCGCGACCACGAACCCTGCCACCATGGTGACCAGAGCCCACGGACGTTCCTGGGCGGGGCGTCGGGTCCGGGATGCCGGGGCGCTCATGACAACTCCTCCGATCGATGCGACCGGAGGTCTGTCCCGACCCTCCACGGGGCCCGCCCGCCGGACCCCTGGTGGGGTCGGGATGACGACGGGGCGTCGGTGGGATACTCCCCTCCCTGTGACAACAAGCGAAGCACAGTTCATCTTCTGGTTCAAGGTCGTGCCCGGACCTGCGGGGGCATGCACCGCGGCCAGCAGAGCGCCCCGGAAGGGCAGAATCGCAGCATGACCTCCACCACCGGCGCCTCCGACATCCCGTCACCTCCTCCCAGCGGGACCCCCGGTCCGCTCGCCCCGGAACAGAGGGGGAGCGAACGCCCCGCCTGGACGCTGCTGACCAACCACGGCCACGTCCTGCTGGCCGTGGCCCAGTCCCAGGACGCCCGGGTCGCCGAGATCGCCGCGCAGGTGGGCATCTCCACGCGGGCGACCCTGGCCATCCTCAAGGACCTCGAGTCCGCCGGCTACCTCACCCGGCGCAGGGTGGGCCGGCGCAGCCACTACACCGTGGACATCCACCAACACTTCCGCCATCCAGCCACCGCGACCCACGAAGTGGGAGAACTGCTGGCGATCTTCACCGATCCGGCCCAACCCTGAGGAACACCACCGCAGCGCGGGCACGGAGCGCTCGCGCGTCCCCGCGGGGATGCGAGACTGGGGCGGATCCGCCGGGCACGGGTGCGCTCGGGAGGCCGTCGCCGGGGGTGTCGTCGAGGGCGGGGTGCCGGTCACCGTGGCTTCGGCGGCAGGGCTGCCACCCAGGCGATGCCGGCAACGACCTGCGCCACCCCGGCGGCCCGCATCAGCCCGGGATGCTCCACGAGCATCGCCACCACCCGGCGCACCGGGGCGGGGCCGATCATCCACCGGGCGGCATGGCGGGCCGGGAAGAGCGCGGCAATGACACCGTCGCCGATGGTGACCAGAGCAATGCTCTCTGCGATACGGACCTGCACGGGAACCTCCGGAGGGAATCGACGTCGGAGTGCCAGTGTGCCCGGAGGTCGTAGGGGACTTCTACAGCATGCACATCTTCACGACGCACCGGCGTAGGCCGGGAGCCTCGATCGCCTCAAGGACGGAGCACTGGGGTCTGTGAAGTGAGTGCGGCGGTACCACCGGCGGGCCTCGGTGTGGGAGGGCGTGGTCCGGCTGGTGCGCGCGGGGTGGTATGACGGTGGCATGTCGAAGCTCGTGCACAGCAGTCCTGCTCTGGCGGCGATCCAGCTGCGGGGCTTGGGCCGGGGCAGGGTGGTCGCCGGGTCGGTGCTCGCCGTGGTGCTGCCGGTGGTGGTGCAGGGTCTGCTGATGGCGGTGTGGGAGGCGAATCTGGCAACGGCCTCGCTGGTGCAGCTCACGGGGGCGGTGGCGGTGGCGCTGGTGGGCGGGATCGTTCCGGGCCTGCTGGCCGCGTTGTGGAGCAGTCTGTTGTTGAACTACTTCATGGTCGACCCGACGGGCTCCCTGCTCATCCACGATGCTGCGACGGTCGTGTCCCTGGTGTGCTTCGTGGTGGTCTCGGGGGCGGTGGCCGTGGTGGTGGACGCCTCGGCGCGACGCCTGGCGCAGGCGCGGCGGGCGGGAGCTGAGGCTGCGGTGCTCAACCGGCTGGCCATGGTGGTGGTGGCGGCCGAGGACCCGGTGCTGAGCCTGCTGGAGCAGGCCCGGGAGGTGTTCGCCCTGGGCGGTGTCGCGCTGTTCGCCCGTTCCGAGTCCGTGCGGGGCGGCTCCGGTGACGGGCCTCGCTGGGAGCTGTGGGGCGCAGCAGGGCAGGCCCCGGCCACCCCGGGAGACGGGCAGGTGGAGACGGTGGACGAGCGGACGCTGCTGGTGCTGGGCGGCCGGGAGCTGTCCGCCGGAGAACGGAAGCTGCTGAAGGCGTTCACGGCGCAGATCATCGCGGTGCGTGACCGCCAGCAGCTGGTCGTGAGCAGGCGCGAGAACCAGGTGCTGGCTCAGGACAACAAGATGCGCACCTCGATCCTGCAGGCGGTCAGCCACGATCTGCGGACCCCGCTGGCCGGGATCAGGCTGGCGGTGAGCAGTCTCCTGTCTCCGCAGGCGCGCTTCGGCCCGGCGCAGCAGCGGGAGCTGCTGGAGACCACCCAGGACTACGCGGAGCAGCTGGAGGTGATGGTGGAGAACCTGCTGGACATGTCCCGGATCACCGGTCAGGCGGTGGGCGCGGTGCTGGGGCCTCTCCAGTGGCAGGACGTGCTGCCGGGAGCCCTGCGCTCGGTGCCGGCGGATGCGGTGGATCTGGAGGTGGCCGCCTCCGCTCCGGCGGTGATCGCGGACGCGGGACTGCTGGAGCGGGTGATCGCGAACCTCGCCGAGAACGCCGCCCGGCACGCCCCGGACTCGAGGATCACCCTGGTGGCCAGGGACCCGGTCGAGGCGGACGGGGCGTCGATGGGGGAGCTGCGGGTGGTCGACACCGGCTCCCAGCCGGTGCCCGAGGACCTGGAGGAGCTGTTCGTCCCGTTCCAGCGCTTCGACGACACCGGCGGGCTGCCCGGGGTCGGCCTGGGCCTGGCAGTGGCCCGCGGGCTGGCCGAGGCGATGGGCGGGACGCTGCACGCGGAGCGGACCCCCGGCGGGGGCCTGACAATGGTGCTGCGCCTGCCGACGGCCGCCCTCCAGCCCTCCGGGCCGGTCCAGGAGGCGGGGCGATGACGACGGTGCTGGTGGTGGAGGACGAACGCCCCCTGCTGCGAGCGCTGCAGCTGGCACTGGAGGCCCACGGGTACACCGTGGTCACGGCCCCCACGGGCAGCAGCGGCCTGGCCTCCCTCGCGGAGTCGCCGGTGGATGCGGTGGTGCTGGACCTCGGGTTGCCGGACATGGACGGCCAGCTCTTCATCCGGCGGGTGCGTGCGGCGGCGGGGACGCCGATCCTGGTGCTCTCGGCCCGGCACGCCTCCGGGCAGAAGGTCGCCGCTCTGGACGCCGGGGCCGACGACTACGTCACCAAGCCGTTCGGGCTGGAGGAGCTGCTGGCCCGTCTGCGGGCCGTCATTCGGCGGGGGCGGCCCGCGCCCGGGACCGAGCGCGTGGACACCGACAGCTTCACCCTGGACTTCTCGGCCCGGCGTGCGGTGCGCGACGGCCGGGAGGTGCGGCTGACGCCCACCGAGTGGAAGATCCTGGAGGAGCTGGTGCGGGCCCCGGGCCGTCTGGTGCCGCACCGGCAGGTGCTGGAGCACGTCTGGGGGCCGGCCTATGTGAAGGAGACCCAGTACCTGCGGGTGTATTTGGCTCAGCTGCGCCGGAAGCTGGAGGCGGACCCGGCCCGGCCCCGGCACCTGATCACCGAGCCCGGGCTGGGCTACCGCTTCGATCCCTGACGGTCATGCCCACGGGTGCGGCTCAGCCGACGTGCACCCACGGCCGGCGGGCCACCACGGGTTCGGCCTGGCGCAGCACCTCCCGGGTGACCGGGGCGATCTCTCCCTCCCCGAGGACGAGGAAACGCAGCAGGTTGGCCAACGGGTGGCCCTCGGTCCACCGGAAGTAGATGTGGGGCATCAGCCCGGTGACGTCGCGGAGGTGCAGCAGCACCGAGGCGATGGTGTTCGGCACCGCCGGGCCGTGGACCTCGAGAACCCGGTAGCCGTGGCGGGTGATGCCGCGGACGTCGAGCTCGGTCTCGAACTCGGAGGAGTCGTCGACCACGACCTCCAGGAACACGACGTTCTCCTCCGCCGGCAGGTGGTTGACCGCCCGCGCCGCGGTGAGCTTCTTGGCGTAGGCCGTCTCGTCCACGCGGTGGGGCTCATGGGCGATGATCTCGACGGGGCGGCTGTCCTCTGCGGCCACGAACTCCAGGGCGGCCTCGTCGAGACGCACACGGGTGGCGTGCAGCTCGAAGGAGCGCCGGGTCCGGGAGAGCAAGGAGACCACCACGATCCCCAGGATGAACAGCGAGGCGATGCGGAGGCCCTCCGGCCGTTCCACGATGTTCGCCGCGGTCGTGTAGACGAAGACCACGGCGATGACCCCGAACCCCAGCATGGCCCGCCACTGCCCGCGCGCCCGGGCGGACAGGGTCACCGCCACGGCCGCCGAGGTCATCAGCACCAGCACCCCGGTGGCATAGGCCCCGCCCTGGGCATCGACATCGGCGTCGAAGGCCACGGTGACGGCGAACGCGATCAGGGCGAACACCAGCACCAGCGGCCGCCGGGCCTTGGCCCACTGCGGGGCCATTCCGTACCGGGGCAGATAGCGCGGCACCAGGTTCAGCAGCCCTGCCATGGCCGAGGCCCCGGCGAACCACAGGATCGTGATCGTGCTGAGGTCGTAGACCGAGCCGAAGACCATGCCCAGCTGCTCGTGGGCCAGGTAGGCCAGCGCACGCCCGTTGGCCTCGCCGCCGGGCTGGAACTCGTGCCCGGGGATCAGCACCACCGTGGCGAAGCTCGAGGTCAGCAGGAAAACGCTCATGATCACCGCCGCGGTGGTCAGCAGCCGGCGGGTGCCCCGGATCCGCCCCGCCAGGTTCTCCTCGGTCTCGAACTCCTCACCGCGCACCTGCGGCATCACCGCCACCCCGGTCTCGAAACCCGACAGTCCCAGGGCCAGCTTGGGAAAGACCAGCAGCGCCACCGCCACCGCCAGCACGGGGTTGCCGTGGGAGGTCGTCAGGGCCTCCCACCAGTTGCCCACCCAGACGGGGTGGGACAGCGCCTCGGCCAGACACACGACGATCAGCACGGCGTTGAGCGTCAGATAGACCGCCACCACGAGCACCGCCACACCGATCGCCTCCCGGAACCCGCGCAGGAAGACCGCCGCCAGACCGGCCAGCAGCGCCAGGGTGATGCCCACCTCCTCGCCCTGCCACTGCTCCGGGAGCAACGGGTTCTCGACCAGGTGCGCGGTCGCGTCGGCGGCCGAGAGCGTCATCGTGATCATGAAGTCGGTGACCGCGAACCCCAGCAGCCCCAGCACGAGGAGCTTCCCACGCCAGTGCGGCAGCAGCCGTTCCAGCATCGCGATCGACCCGGACCCGTGCGGGCTCTCGGCGGCCACCCGTCGATAGACCGGCAGCGCCCCCAGCAGGGTCACCAGCACCAGGATCAGCGTGGCCAGCGGGGAGAGGACGCCGACCGCCAGCGCCGCGATGGCCGGCTGGTAGCCCAGGGTGGAGAAGTAGTCCACCCCGGTCAGGCACATCACCTGCCACCAGGGATGCCGTTTCTCGTGGTGGCGGGCCACCCCGTAGGGCCCGTGGCGCAGTCCGCTGAGTTCCGGCACATCGTGCAGCAACCACTGGCGCAACCGCACCGACATCGGGGGTCTGGGCACCCACAGGTCCTCGGGGGGCCGGCTCAAGGTCGTCATGTCCTCGTCCTTCACGCACATCCTCAACCGCTCAATCGGATGCGACGGTACCCCCGCGACCATCCCCGCGTTCTCGCTCTTGACGGATCCTTTATGCCCCGGGGAGCCCGGCCGTGCCCCCTCCGAGAGCTCCGGCAGCAGCGAGCGCCCCAGGCTCCTGCCCGGGGCGCTCGCCGGGGACGGCGCTGCGCTCAGTCGCGGACGGCGAGGTCGTGGCGGTAGTTGCGGCTGTCCGGGTTGAGCACGGAGTGCCGGCGGCCGTAGAAGAAGTAGAGGGCCAGCCCGATGAGCAGCCACACGCCGAAGCGCACCCAGGTCTCCCAGGGCAGCTGGAGCATCAGGAACAGCGAGGCGAACACTCCGAAGGCGGGCACGAAGGGCATCAGCGGCAGCCGGAAGCTGCGCGGGGTCTCGGGACGGGTGTAGCGGAACAGGATCACCGACACGCACACGACGACGAAGGCGGAGAGGATGCCGATGTTGGTCAGGTCCGCCACCGCGCGGATGGGGAAGACGCCGGCGAGCACGGCCGCGCCGATCCCGGCGATCCACGTCACCCGCTGCGGGGTGCCGTTGTGGTCGGTGTGCGCGAACCAGCCCGGCAGCAGCCCGTCGCGGCTCATGGAGAACCACACGCGCGTGACCCCGAGCAGGAAGGTGAGCATCACGGTGAGGATCGACAGCACGGCGAAGACCGAGATGATGGAGGCCACCACGGGCAGGCCCACGCTGGTGAAGGCCGAGGCGAAGCCGGCCTCCGGGTCGATGTCCTGGTAGTTCTGCATCCCGGTGAGCACGAGGGTCGCGGCCACGTAGAGGATCATCGCGATGATCAGCGACAGGATGATGGCCTTGGGCATGTGCTTCTTGCCGTCCTCGGCCTCCTCGGCGGCGGTGCTCATGGCGTCGTAGCCGAAGACCGCGAAGAACACGGTGGCCGCCCCGGTGAGCACGGGGCCGAACCCGGAGGGCATGAACGGGCTGTAGTTCTGCGTGTCGATGTAGAACACGCCCAGCCCGATGATGAAGAGGATGAGCAGGATCTTGATGCCGACGGCGATCAGCTCGAACCGTCCGAAGGTCTTGGTGCCGCGGCTGAGGATGAAGGTGACCAGCAGGCAGATCAGGATCGCCGGGAGATTGATGATCCCGCCCTGTCCCTCGTCGGCGGTGGAGGTCATCCACACCGGCAGCTCCAGGCCGAAGCCGGCCAGGAACGCCTCGACGTAGCCGGAGATGCCGATGGCCACCACGGCGACGATGGCGATGTACTCCAGCAGCAGGTCCCAGCCGATGAACCAGCCGATGATCTCCCCCAGGGCCACGAACCCGTAGGTGTAGGCCGATCCCGCACGGGGGATCATCCCGGCGAACTCGGCGTAGGACAGCGCCGCTGCCGCGGAGGCCATACCGGCGATCAGGAACGAGACTAGCACCGCGGGGCCGACGCCGGGATTGTCCGCATCGCCGTGCGCCACGAGTCCGGCCAGGGAGAAGATGCCCACCCCGATGATGCCGCCCACACCGATCGCCGTGAGCTGCCACAGCCCCAGGCTCTTGTTCAGCACCCCGTGCTTGCTCTCCTCCTCGATGAGATCCACGGGCATCCGGCGCAGGACGGACCGCGGGTTCCGCGTGTTCTGGGCATTGTTCGCGTGCATGGGAGACCTTGCCTCGAATGGCCCTGGGCGGGGCGTGGAGGTCCTCGGCGGTGACCGGCGAGGAGCATCTATGGATCCAGAGGGTACCCATTGCGCCCCGGGCAAGCACCACCACGAAGGATCGTTAAGCGCCCGGCCGGGACGGCTCGGCTCCGTGCCGGTCACGCGGATCTCCGTGTGCTGGACGCGGCAGGCGGAAGGCTTCTCGGACGTCTTCGTGTGCGCCGGCACCCGGTCCCGGACCGGTCGACGCCCACCGCGCCTGCCGCACGGCCGGCATCCTCGTCCTCACCGGGCAGGCCGCCGCCGTCCACGCCGGGCCGGGCATCGCCCTGTCCTTCGTGATCGCGGGCGTGGCGTGCGCCCTGGCGGCCCTGTGCTACGCCGAGCTGGCATCGGCCGTTCCGGTGGCCGGCAGTGCCTACACCTTCTCCTTCGCCACCCTGGCAGAGCGTGCCGCCTGGACCACCGGCTGGAATCTGGTCCTGACACCGACATCGACCCGGCCGACGGCGCCCCGCTGGCCACCGTCTTCACCGCGGTGGGTGCCCCCTGGGTGGGCGGGATCATCGCGGTGATCGCCACGTTCGTTCCGCTGACCACCCTGGCGGAACTGGTCAACCCCGGCACCCTCGCCGCCTTCGTCGTCGTGTCCCCGGGCGTCATCGTGCTGCGCCGCACCCGGCCCGATCTGCCGCGGTCGTTCCGCGTGCCGTTCGTGCCGGTCGTCCCGATCCTGGCGGTCCTCACCTGTGTCCACCTGATGCTGGCTGTTCCGATGCCGGACGGAGTCGCCGGGAACCCCGGGGGAGAGCCACACCGGCTGGGCGGTGATCACGGGATCAGAGGTGTCATCCGTCACTGCGCATCCGGGCCGCGTCGCGTACAGTCGTGCTCAGTTGTTGAAGTTTCGTTTTTCGTATTTCAAGCAGTTCGCCCGCATCCGGGCGCAGCGGTTTTTCTGAGAAGACGTTTTGGCAGGCATCGCAACGCCCGAGCACCCCGATCGTCGGGGACGCTCCGTTTCCCAGAAAGACAGGTTCCCCATGACTACTGGCACCGTGAAGTGGTTCAACGCCGACAAGGGCTTCGGCTTCATCACCCCCGAGGACGGCTCCAAGGACGTGTTCGCGCACTTCTCCGCGATCAACTCCGGCGGGTACCGCTCCCTCGAGGAGAACCAGCGCGTGGAGTTCGAGACCCAGGACGGCCCCAAGGGCCCCCAGGCCGCGAACATCACCGTGATTGCGTGACAACGCTCTGATCTCCCCGTGAGATCACCGGCGCGGGGCTGATCGCTCCGACGTCGACGAGGAATCGCCACCCGGCTCCGGCCGGGTGGCGATTCCTCGTTCCGGGCCCGGTCTTCGGGTGGCAGTCATCATTTCTCTGCGCCGCAGCAGCACCGGCTGCGGCGTCTCACCTCGGGCCCGGTGTCAGGGCCGCTGCCGAGTGCTCGCCTGGTGTGCGCACGGCGTGGGATCCTGCGTTCAATGGTGTCAGGAGCAGTCGAGGAAGTGGGTCGGGTGCGTCGTTCTCAGGCAGATGGACCGGGGCCCGGCAGGTCTCCGTCCCGAGGCCCCACGAGAATCGTGGTGCTACTGGGCATCGACGGGGCCGGGAAGACGACCACGGCCGATGCGCTGGTGGCGGCGGAGCGGGAGTCGGGACGGCCGGCGATCGCGCTGCGCAACCGATCCGGTCGCCGATGGCTGGCCCGCGTCTCGGCACGGTGCGGTCTGGAGCTGCCTGTGCGGTGGGCGGACCGGTTCGAGACCGTGGTGCGCACCGCCAACGTCCTGGTGTCCCGGGTGCGGGCCGGCCGCCGGGCGGGTCTGGTGGTCCTCGACCGTCACCTGGTGTGCCAACTCGTGCTGCGCCGGGGCCGGGACCTGCCGCCGGGCCGTGTGCTGCCGTGGTTGGCGGACCGATGGATCCGTCCGGACTCGGTGGTCGTTCTCGACGTTCCGGCGCAGGTCGCGCAGCAGCGGATCCTGCGCCGCGGCGAGGACGACGAGACGCTGGACCACCTGCGGACCGCGCGCAACGCCTACCTGGAGCTCGCTCAGGCGAAGGGCTGGAGCGTGGTGGACGCGACCGTGACGACCGAGGTGCTGGTCGCCCGGATCGCCGAGGCCGTCGACCTCTGAGCGGCCGACCGAACCACGATCGCCCCCGGACACGGGCCGCCCCGGGCTCGGCCGACCGTGAGGACCGCAGACCGTGCCGGTGCTCACGACCCCGAGGATTGTGGGTTGCGCGCACCTGATCGCCGATCGGATGCGGTTGCAGCTGATGTCGAGGGTGCTCTCCCGCGCGGGTGGGGAGACGTGCGTGTGCGACCTGTTCCCGGTGTTCAAGCTGCCCCGCCGCCGCTTCACGGTGGCCCACTGGTCACCAGGCTGCTGCGGGGCCCCTGCGCATCTCGGGCGGAGGACACCCTGCCCAGGCCGGGGCACGACAGCGCTGTGACGTCCGGACGGGACTTCTCCGGGCGGACGGCGCGCATCGGGATGACCTCTCGATGTGGCCGATGCGGGGTGGAGACGAGCCAGGGGTGCACCGATGATGTCCCGGGTTCTCTTCACCGACCCACGGGAGCAACAGGTACGAAACAGTACGCTTCTAGCTTGGGCGTCATGAAATCTTCTTTTCGCGTGTCCCCGAGGGTCGTCGCCTCCTCGCTGTTCGTCCAGCTGGCCGTGGCGGTGGTCCTGGGGGTGCTGGTGGGGCACTTCTGGCCGGCTGTGGGCGAGGCGATGAAACCGCTGGGTGACGGCTTCATCCGGCTGATCAAGATGGTCATCGCCCCGTTGATCTTCCTCGTGCTGGTCACCGGGATCGCCCACGTCGGCGACGTGAAAGCCGTGGGGCGGGTGGGAATGAAGGCCCTGGTCTACTTCCTCGTCGTCTCCACCTCCGCGCTGGTCTTCGGGATGGTGGTGGGCAATCTCGTCGATCCCGGCGCCGGACTCCACATCGACCCGGCGACCCTGGACACCACCGCTCTGGACGAGAAGACGACCACGGAGCCGGCCACCGCCTCCGAGTTCCTGCTCAACATCATTCCCACCAGCGTCATCGACGCCTTCGCCACCAATTCGCTGCTGCAGGTGCTGCTGTTCTCCCTGCTGTTCGGGGCGGCGGTCATCGTGACCGGCCCCGAGAAGTGCGCCCCGGTGCTGAGCCTGTTCGAGACGGTCCTGGGACTGTTCTTCCGCATCATGGGCTGGATCATGCGCCTGTCCCCGCTGGGGGCCTTCGGAGCGATGGCCTTCATCATCGGCCAGTACGGGCTGTCGACCCTGGGCACCTACGCCAAGCTCATCGCCGCCTGCTACGGGGCCGCGGCCCTGTTCATCATGATCCTCTTCCTCATCGCCCGGTTCGTCGCCGGTGTGCCGCTGGGGGCCTTCCTGCGCTTCACCCGCGAGGAGTTCCTGCTGGCCCTGGGCACCGCCTCCACCGAATCCGTCATGCCCCGGATCATGGACAAGCTCGACCGGGCCGGCTGCTCCCGGGCCACCACCGGACTGGTCATACCCACCGGCTATTCCTTCAACCTGGACGGGGCGGCCATCTACCTGTCCATCTCCCTGGTCTTCCTCGCCCAGGCCTTCGGCATCGACATGACGCTGGGCCAGCAGCTGGCCGCCCTGGGCGTGCTCCTGCTGACCTCCAAGGGCATGGCCGGCGTGCCCGGATCGTCCTTCCTGGCCCTGTCGGCCACCGCCGCCGCTCTGGGGCTGTTCCCGGTGGCCGGGGTGGCGCTGCTCCTCGGCGCGGACCGCCTCATGGACTCCATGCGGGTGGTCGTGAACCTGCTGGGCAACTGCGTGGCCACCTTCGTCGTCGCCCGCTGGGAGGGGCAGCTCGACCGCGCCCGGATGCGTGCGGCCCTCGCCGGTGAAGCCGAACCGCAGGCCGCGCCCGCAGCCACGCCTATGGCCCCGGCCCCCGCCACCGCGTAGCCGCAGGACCAGGCAGCGGACTCCTCTCCCGGAGAGCAGGACTGCGGGCGGGCTGGTTGCCGCGAGCCTCGCCCGGGAAGAGATCTTCGGGCAGGTGGTCGCCGCTCTGCGCGCCGAGGAGGAGGTCCACGTGGCTTCCGGCGGGGAACGCCACTCCGGGCTGGGCCGCTTCCAGGGGTGCGGTCCCACCGGGAGTTCACCACCGCCCACACCATCGGCATCACGCGTCTCCGAGAGGGACGGAAGTCGACGGAGGTGGCGCGCGCGTGGACACACCGTCCGAGCGGGCCGCCCTCACGTGTGGCCGCCGTTCAGGGCGTCGTGGGCCCTGTCAGCCATCCCAGCGCGCTCAGCCAGGAGGCGCACAGCTCCGGCCATGCCTCCGGCTCACCGGTGCTCGCGGCGTGGCCGAGACCGCTCCTGGAGAAGAAGTGCCCCCCGCTCGGGCGGAAGGACCGTCCTGCCCGCTAGATCAGCTCGGCATGGGGCCCTCGTGGACCGCGAGGTAGATCGTGTTGCGGAGGTCGTTGGCCTCGGCCGAGGTGAGGGTCCGCACGAGCGGGCGGATGTGGAGGCGGATCAGCGCGTTGCTCCGGCCGGCCGTGATGCCGAGGCGGTCACGAGCTGCGGCCGGCAGATCCTCGCACCGCGTCCACGACAGGACCTCGACGGCTTCGAGGAGGTCCGCGTCCTTCCCCAGGGCTGTCCGGACCCGGTCACCGATGGTCTCGTCGTCCTCGCTGTCATCGAGCACCACGGAGATGTCCCGTCGCGTGCCGGGGAGCGACGAGACGTGCTGCCAGGGCTGCAGGTCGAGCATCTGGGCTGCGATGCGCGGCTCCGAGGAGCGCAGACAGCGGATGTCGGGAATCGACTTCCGCAGCATGAGCGCCCGATCCAGGCCCAGGCCCAGGGCCAGGCCGGACCACGTCTGCGGGTCGAGGCCCGCACCGTGGAGCACCTCGGGGTGGATGCGCCCGCATTCGGCGAGCTCCAGCCACCGGCCCTCCGTGTGCACGTCCACCTGTCGTCCGCCGAGCGTGTAGGGGTGCTCGACGTGGGTGGTCTGCCACCGCGCACCGGGCAGGACCGCGTCGACGAGAGTGCCGATCATCCCGAGCATGTCCTCGTCGGTCGTCCTGGGCGTGGACCGGATCCGCCACAGGTCGACCTGGTGCGGTTCCCCCACGTGCGTGCGGTCGACCACGTCGCGTCGGTGGACGAGGCCCGGGACCACGAGCAGTTCGTCGACGTCGGATCGACCGCGGTAGTCCTGCAGGGCCGTGGGCAGCTCCGCGCTGGTGTGGGTGCGGAGCAGCACGGTCGGTGAGACGTACCGGGTGTACCTCTGTGCCCTGGTGACGTCGCCGGGGCCGTACCCCAGGCGGTCGTAGTTGTCATGGACGGCGACGAGAGGTGGGTTGCGCACCCACCGGACCGAGCTGTCCCACTGCTGCTGCAGTGCGGTGACGAGCTCCTCCAGCAGCAGCTGCATCGAGTGCGCGCCCTGGTCCGGGTCGCTGAGGTCGCGGAGCTTCAGCGCGCCGGCGAGCTGGTCGGGGGTCAGGTACGAGAGCGCCGACATGGGGATCTCCTGTGGTGGCTGGGCCGTGGACGGGAACGGAGGTTCCCCCGGCCGTGCCTGCGGAGACCAGGCGGCTCAGGAAGGCGCGCTCACTGCCCCGCGGCCACTGATCGGCCGGGGGCGGGAAAATCGCTGGACGTGCACCATGCTGTCAAGGCTAGCAACGATCACCGGCCCCGGCACGTGTCGAGGAGCCGGCCTGTGCCCGTGCCACGAGTGTGTCGGCGAGGTCGCCCGCACCTCCATCGGCGCTCGTGCAGAGGCTCTGCCCCGACGCTACTCCGGCGTGCCCCTGTCGAAGAGGAACCGGGCCACGGCCCGGGCTGACGCGGTGAGATCGCCTCCGTCCGCTTCCCCCAGCGCACCGCCGAGCCAGAGGTCCGCGAAGCCGTGCACGAGCGACCAGGCGGCGACGGCGGCGACCCTCGGGTCCGGCCCGACCACGTCGGGGGGCAGCGTCAGGATCCCCTGGGTGAGCGCCTCGGTGGCGGCGGCGCGCACCTGGACCACGTCGGCGCGGGAGGAGTCGTAGAGATCCGGGCGGAACATCACCAGGGTGTGCGCCCGGTGCTCCACCGCGAAGTGCACGTAGGCGACGCCGACCTCGAGGAAGCTGCCCGTGCGCTCCAGGACCTCGGTGAGATGGTCCGCGAGCATCCGGAACCCCTCTTCCGCCAACGACGTCAGGAGCCCGGCCTTGTTGCCGAAGTGGTAGGCAGGGGCCGCGTGGGACACCCCTGCTCGGCGGGCAAGGTCCCGGAGGCTCAGCTGTGAAGGCCCGACGTCGAGCACGGCCTCCACGGCCGCGTCGAGCACCGCACGGCGGAGGTTGCCATGGTGGTAGGCGCGAGAGGTCATTCCCGCACCATAACCCAGATCTAGGCATTGACAAGTCCTGCCCCCAGGCGCAGTCTTGTCAGTGACAAGATGCTCTCTCGAGGAGGACTCCATGTCGGTCCTGGTCATCTTTCTCTCCGCGACATCGGCGACGCTCGGCGTCGCCGCGCTGCTGGGGCGGCGCCGCCTGCGGGACGCGGCGCCCGCGGCCCTGCGCGTCGGTCTCGCCGTGATGTTCCTCGTCACCGGTCTGTCCCACTTCGCCGGGCTGCGCGAGGACCTCGTCGCCATGGTGCCGCCCGGCCTGCCCCGCCCCGAGCTGCTCGTCACGGTCACCGGGGTCCTGGAGCTCGCCGGCGCGGTCGGGCTGCTGGTGCCGCGGACGGCCGCATGGGCAGCCGGCGGACTCGGCCTCCTGATGGTCCTGATGTTCCCCGCGAACGTCCACGCGGCCACCGCCGGCCTGACGCTGGGCGGGGAACCGGCCACCGCCCTGCTGCCACGCGCCGCCATGCAGCTGCTCTACGTCGCATCCGCCGCCGTGGTGGTGGTCACGCACTGGCGCCGTGCGGTGCTGAGCGACGCCCTGGGGCAGTTCATTGCCGTCCTGCCCCGGGCGCACGGACCCGCCGCAGAGCCGCCCGACGCCTCCGCCACCGACGTCGTGCTCGTCTCCCGGCTGCGGCTGCGCTCGGCCCGGCACGTGCCGGGGTTCCTCCTCGTCTCCCTCCGGCTGCGGCGTGCGGTGCGACGAGCGCCCGGTGCCGTCTGGCTCGAGCTCGCCGCCCAACCGCTGACCGGGACCTTCTGGACCTGGTCCCGGTGGACGGACGAGGACGCGATGCGCCGCTACACCCGCTCCGAGCTGCACGCCCACGTCATGCGGAGCTACCGGCCGCGCCTGCGGGAGTCGGCCTTCCGCCCGCTCCCAGCCGCGCAGGCGCCGACGACGTGGCCGGAGGTCCGAGAAGTGCTCCGCACGACGACCCGCACGGTCTCCGGTCGGTAGCCCGCGAGGGCGGTCGCCGTGGGGCGGAAGCGGCATCGACGTCATGGTGCCGAGGTGGACACGAACAGCTCCTCGACCGACGGGGCGGTCTCCGCCTCCGGTCCGGCGACGGTCCCGGTGTGCGAGGGACAGTTCCGTCACCTGCCGGCCCGGAGCCCTCGCACCGTCAGGCGGAGCCGGACACGGCGATGGTGACCAGGTCCGTCGCCGGTCCGGGCGTCAGGGGTGGTCGCCACACCGCCTGCAGCGTGCGCTCGAGCCGGCATCCGCGCACGGGGACCGTGGACAGCCGCCCGGAATCGACCTCCGCGCGCACGACCAGCTCGCTGAGCACCGCCGGGCCCGCTCCGGCGCGGGCAGCGCCCAGCACCGCGGCGTTGCTGCTGAGTTCCATGGCCGGGGGCACCAGCGGGTGCCCGGCCAGTGCCTGGTCGAGGGTGGAGCGGGTGCCGGAACCGGCCTCGCGCACCACGAGCGGTTCGGCGGCCAGTTCCGCGGCGTCGATCCCGTCGGAGCGGCCCGCCCACCGGTGGTCGGGGGTGACCACGAGCAGCAGGCGATCCACGGCCACGGCGGCTCCGCCGAGCCCCGGGGGCAGCCGGGGAGTCTCCACGAACCCGACATCGGCCTCCCCGGCGGTCATCCGACGCAGCACCTCGGCCGAGTTGCACACCTGCAGCCGCACGTCGACCTCGGGGTGGGACAGGCGGAACTGCGCCAACCAGGCCGGGGCCAGGTATTCGGCCACCGTGATCGAGGCGGCCGCGGTGACGTGCCCGGCCGCCGTGCCCCGCACCCGCTCCACCTCCTCCTGGAGCTCACGACAACGGGCCAGCACCCGCTCCGCCGAGGCCGCCAGCTGCCGCCCCTCCGGCGTGAGCACCGCTCCTCGGGGAGAGCGTTCCAGCAGCCGCACCCTCCATCGCCGCTCCAGGCGCGCCACCGTCCGGCTGGCGTTGGGCTGGGCGGTGCCGGTGCGGCGGGCGGCCGCGCTGAGGCTCTCCAGCTCGCCCACGGCGACGAGCAGCTCCAGGGCGTGCAGATCCGGCCAGTCCATATCAGTGAAGATATACCCCTAGGCCGTTTGAACGGCTGGTGGCCGCACCGGGCCCCGGGCACGATGGAACCCATGAGTTCCGCATCGCCGAAGTCCGGGGAGTCCTCCGCGTCCGTGGTCGGGCAGCGGCCGCGGACGGTCTGGCTCCCCGGCCTGGCGTTCTGCACCGCGGGCATGACCGTGGCCACGCTGGTGGCGTCCGTGCTGCCGGCGGTGAGCCCGCTGATGGTGGCGATCGTGCTGGGCGCAGTGGTGGCGAACACCCTGCCCGTGCCGGCAGGACTCGCACCGGGGATCGCCCTGGCCGCCCGGCGGGTGCTGCGGATCGGGATCGTGCTGCTGGGTCTGCAGGTCGGCCTGCAGGACATCCTCGGACTGGGTCTCCCCATGGTGCTCACCGTGGTGGCGACCGTGGGGATCGGACTGCTGGTCACGGTCTGGGCCGGTGCGCGGCTGGGAGTGCCACCGGCCCAGCGGCTGCTCATCGCCTGCGGTTTCTCCATCTGCGGGGCCGCGGCCGTGGCCGCCGTCGACGGGGTGACCGACGCCGAGGAGGAGGACGTGGCCCTGGCGGTGGGTCTGGTGGTCCTCTTCGGCACCCTCATGATTCCTCTGGTGCCCGCGGCGTCCGGGCTGCTCGGCCTGACCGAGCACCAGGCGGGACTGTGGGCGGGCGCCGCCACCCACGAGGTGGCGCAGGTCGTGGCCATCGGCGGCACCCTGGGCTCCGGGGCCCTGACGGTCGCCGTGGTCGCCAAGCTCGCGCGCGTGCTGATGCTCGCCCCGGTGATGACCGTGCTGGCCTGGCGGACCCGTCGCGCCGCCGGCGCCACGGACGGGCACGCCGGCACTCTTCCCCCACTGGTGCCGCTGTTCGTCGTCGGTTTCGTGGCCATGCTGCTGCTGGCCTCGACGGGACGGGTGCCCGCCCCGGTGCTGGAGGGTGCGAGGACTCTCGAGAGCATGGTCCTCGCCACGGCGATGTTCGCCCTCGGGCTGGGCGTGCGGGTGCGGGCACTGCTGGGCGTCGGCGTCCGGCCGGTGGTCCTGGGAGCCCTCTCCACGGTCGTCGTGGCCGGCACGGCCCTGGTCGGGGTGCTCCTGGCCTCCTGAGCCGTGACCGCCGCCCGGCCCGCACGCACCGGCTCCCCTTGACCGGGCGCACTGCACGGGGACCGACGAGGGCGCCGACATATTCGACCCAATGTTTCCGGCCCGCGCCCCGGTTCACTAAGGTCGGCTTCACCTGCGGGCGAGCGCGGAGACCCCACCAGTGCGCCGTCCGTTCCTCTCGGTGTTCGCGGCGTCCGGCAGCACGCCCGGATCCACCCGGGCCGCCGTGACGCCGGGCCCCGCGACGGAGCCGGGAATCCGGGGAGACGAGCACTCCACCGGACTCCTCACGCCCCGCGTGGGCGCAGGCCGACCGAGCACATCACTACAACGACGTAGGGAAGCGCCATGACCACAGCACCCAGGGTCCACTCCGGATCCATCCCGCCCGCGCCGCCGGAGATCGACGGCACCGTTCCAGCGTCCCGGAGCCGGACCCGGCCCGGTGCCTCACCGGTCGAGACCCTCAGGCGTTCCCCGAGCCGGTGGCGTCCCGAGCGGGAACGCCCCGAGGACGACGAGGCGGTCATCACCGCGGTGATGGCCACCGTCACCCACCGCTCCTTCCGGGAACGCCCCGAGGACGACGAGGTGGTGCTCACCTACACGAGCGAGCCCGCCTGCCGGCGCACGAGGTGAGGCTCCGGGGCGGGCGCGGCAGGGGGCACGACGTCGCCTGAGCACCGTGCGCGCGCCGGGTGCGGCGCGCGGTGCGAGGCCGTCCTCGGGTGTTCCTCGTCCGTGCTGCTCGGCCGTCGGAAACGGGCGGGGCGGCGTCTCTGACAGCCTCGGCACAGGTTCGGCGTGTGGCCGGCACAGGGCCGTTGCGTCCAATGGACTGCGACGACCCCCACTGCGGCACCACGAGGAGAACCATGACCACCGCCACGCACCGCTTCCGCACGGCCGCTGCCGCGCTGAGCCTGATCGGCGTCCTGTCGATCACCGCCTGCGCTCCGCTGACTGCCGAGGCCTCCACCGCGGCATCGACGTCGATCACTGCCGGTGCCACGGCCGCGTCGTCGGCGTCCGCGGAGAACGCCTCGGCCACGGCGGCCGCGGAGGAGACGATCACGGCCACGGCGGCCGCGGCCCAGGAGTTCCTGGCGACGCTGTCGGCCGAGCAGCGCGAGCAGGTGCTGTACGCCTACGACGACGAGTCCAGGACCACGTCGTGGTCGAACTTCCCGGTCACCTTCGTCGAGCGCGCCGGGCTGAACCTGGCGGAGCTGACCGAGGAGCAGCAGGCCGCGGCCCTGGGCGTGCTGGAGGCGCTGCTGAGCGAGGAGGGCTATGCGACCGTCACCGACATCATGGGCGGGGACCAGTTCCTGGCCCAGAACAGCAGCAGCACCGAGGAGTCGCTGGGCCAGTACTACATCGCCTTCTTCGGCGACCCATCCGACACCGGCGCCTGGGAGGTGCAGTTCGGCGGACACCACCTCGGGATCAACGCCACCCTGAACGGCGCCGAGGACTCGATCACCTTCGCCCCCACCCACCTGGGCTCCCAGCCGGCCGTCTACACCGACGGGCAGGGCAACGAGGTGCAGCCTCTGGCCGGGATGTACGAGACCGCCTTCGCCTTCTACGACAGCCTCTCCGAGGAGCAGCAGGCGGCGCTGTACCAGGGCGAGCAGGTGGGCAATCTGGTCTGCGCCCCCGGGGGCGCCTGCGACTATCCGACCGGCACCGGGATCGCCGGGTCGGAGCTGACCGAGGAGCAGCAGCAGCTGCTGCTCGACGTCATCGCCCAGTGGGTGGGCCTGGCCGATGAGCAGACCACCGCCGAGGAGCTGGCCACGATCGAGGCCAGCCTGGACGAGACCTACGTGAACTGGTCCGGGGCCACCGCCTACGACATGAGCACCGGCGACGGCATCTACTTCCAGATCTCCGGACCCGACGTCTACATCGAGTTCGCCGATCAGCAGGGCTCGGCCGGCGCCGACGTCACCGGTTACACCACGGCAGGGTGGGGGCACATCCACACCATCTACCGCGACCCGGCCGACGACTACGCCGGGGCCGTGACCCAGCAGGAGGCCACCGGCATGGGCGGGCCCGGCGGGGCTCCGGCGGGCGCCCCGGCAGGCACCGCGCCCGCGAACGGCTGACCCCGCTCCCCGGACGTGCCGCACGTGACCGTGCCCTCCGGTCGTCCCGCACCATGGTGCGGGACGACCGGAGGGCACGGTCACGAGGTGAACACCGGGCCGGGCACCGGGGCGGCGGGCCACGCCGCAGACGGGATGGGCCGTCAGTAGCTGGCGCGCTTCCCCTCGCCGGTGGTGGGCACGAAGGCGTCCGCGAGCGCCTCGGAGCCGCGGGCGAGCAGCGCCACGTCCGCGCCCACGAGGACGAAGGACGCCCCGGCCTCCAGGTAGGACCGTGCCACGGCCGGGTCGAAGGCGTTGACGCCCACCGGCTTGCCCGCCGAGCGGACGGCTTCGAAGGCGCGGTGGACGGCGGCGACCACGTCCGGGTGGCTCTGCTGCCCGAGCAGCCCCATGGACGCGCTGAGGTCGGAGGGGCCGACGAATACCCCGTCGATCCCGTCCACCCCGGCGATCTCGGCGGCGGCGTCCACGCCCTGGGCGGTCTCGATCTGCACGAACAGCGACACGTGCGCGTCGGCCTCCCGCAGGTAGTCGTCCACCCGGTTCCACCGCGCGGAGCGGGCCAGCGCCGAGCCGACGCCGCGGCGGCCGCGCGGGGGGTAGCGCACGGCCTCCACCGCGGCCCGGGCCTCCTCGGCGGAGGAGACCATCGGCACCAGCAGGTTCTGCGCGCCGAGGTCGAGCACCTGCTTGATGGTCACGCCGTCGTTGATCGGCACGCGCACCACCGGGGTGACCGGATAGGGGGCCACCGCCTGCAGCTGCGCGAGCACGGCCTCCAGGCCGTTGGGGGAGTGCTCCATGTCGATGAGCACCCAGTCCAGGCCGGAGCCCGCGCAGATCTCGGCGACCAGCGCACTGCCCGAGCACACCCACATCCCCGCCAGCGGACGGGGGGCGGCTCCTGCGTCCCCCCGTGCCGCGAGCGCGTCGCGGAACGTCGGGCTCAGACGAAGCGGCATGAGATCGTCCCCAGCTCCTTGAAGTCGGCGAGCACGGTGTCGCCCGGGTGCACCCACATGGGGCGGGTGAACGAGCCGGCGAGCACGATCTCCCCGGCCTCGAGCCGGTCGCCGTGCTGCGCGAGCTTGTTCGCCAGCCACGCCACGCCCATGGCCGGGTGGTTGAGCACGGCCGCGGCGACGCCGGACTCCTCGATCGTCTCCTGCCGGTACAGCAGCGCCGAGATCCACCGGAGGTCCACGTCGCCGGGCTTGACGGGGTTGCCGCCGTAGACCATTCCGCCCATGGCGGCGTTGTCGCTGATCGTGTCGACGATGGTGCGGCCCTGGAGCTCCAGCCGGGAGGAGAGGATCTCCAGCGCCGGCACCACGTACTCCGTGGCCCGCAGCACGTCGAAGACCGTGGTGGCCGGGCCCTCCAGCGGCTCGGCGAGCACGAACGCGAGCTCGACCTCGATGCGCACGTTGGAGAACCGGGCGTGCTCGATCACGGATCCGTTCTCGAACACCATGTCCGCGAAGATCGCCCCGTAGTCGGGTTCGTCGATCCCGGTTGCGGCCTGCATGACCTTCGAGGTCAGCCCGATCTTGCGGCCCACGGGCCGGCGCCCGGCCGCGATGGCCCGCCGGCGCCACTCGTTCTGCACGGCGTAGGAGTCCTCCACGACCATGCCGGGGTACCGGGCGGTCAGCAGCGGGACGGTCGTGCGGTCGCGCTCGGCGGCGGCGAGCTCGTCGGCGATCGCGGTGATGGTCTCAGGCGGCAGCACGGGGACCTCCGGACAGGGACGTGCACATCTCGGGGGCCGTCACAGCTGGTGGCCCAGCTTGTACTCGCCCTGCTTCCAGCTGGGCAGCTCGTCGGGCTCGTCTCCCTTGCGGGTGTAGGAGAACCCGTCCGCGCCGATGGTCACCGCCATCTCGCTGGAGTCGCTGCGCTCGACGACCGGCTGCGGGTTGCCGTCGAGGTCGAGCACGAGGGAGGCCTCGGTGTACCAGGAGGGCACGACCGGGGTGCCCCACCAGTCGCGGCGCTGGTTGTCGTGCACGTCCCAGGTGACGACCGGGTTGTCCGGGTCGCCGGTGTAGTAGTCCT
>NZ_WOGU01000016.1:0-7110 GCF_009735315.1 Kocuria sediminis | reverse complement strand
CGCTGGTTGTCGTGCACGTCCCAGGTGACGACCGGGTTGTCCGGGTCGCCGGTGTAGTAGTCCTGCGTGTAGATCTCCACGCGGTGGCCGTCCGGGTCGCGCAGGTACAGGTAGAAGGCGTTGGAGACCCCGTGCCGGCCGGGGCCGCGCTCGATGCGGTCGGACAGACGGAGCGCGCCGAGCTTGTCGCAGATCGCGATGATGTTGTGCTTCTCATGGGTGGCGAACGCGACGTGGTGCATCCGCGGCCCGTCGCCGCCGGTCATCGCGGTGTCGTGGACGGTGGACTTGCGCCGCATCCACGCGGCGTAGGTGGTGCCCTCCTCGTCCTGGATGTCCTCCGTGACCCGGAAGCCGAGGTCCTCCATGTACGCCACGGCCCGGGGCACGTCCGGGGTGACCTGGTTGAAGTGGTCCAGGCGCACGAGCGCCCCGGGCGTGTAGAGGTCGTAGCGCCACGCGAGGCGCTCGACGTGCTCGACGTCGTGGAAGAACTCGTACGGGAAGCCCAGCGGGTCCTCCACGCGCACCGAGTCGCCGATGCCCTTGGTGAAGCCCTCCGCTCGCCGCTCGACCCGGCAGCCGAGCTCCTCGTAGAAGGCCACCGCCCTGTCCAGGTCCTCCGGGCTGCGCACGCGGTAGGAGAAGGCCGCGACCGCCGCGACCGGGCCCTTGCGCAGCACGAGGTTGTGGTGGATGAACTCCTCGAAGCTGCGCAGGTAGACGGTCTCCTCGTCCTCCTCGGTCACGACGAGGTCGAGCACGTCGACGTAGAAGTTGCGGGAGGCCTGGAGATCGGTGACCACGAGCTCCATGTAGGCACAGCGCAGCACGTCCGGCCGCGGGGCCGCAGGGGTCGGGATGGCGTTGTCCGGGCGGCGGATGGGATCCTCGCCGGTCACGACCGGCTCGGGGGCGTTCGGGGTGATGGGTGTCGTCACGTCAGCGTCCTTGCTACTCGAGTGGGTGGGGTGCGCTCAGCGCAGGTCCGGGTCGTCCACGTCCGCCCCGGCGTCGAGGTCGGCCTTGCCGAAGGTGGGGTTGTGCACCTCGCCCAGGGTGATGTGCACGGCCTGCTGGTCGGTGTAGAAGTCGATCGAGCGGTAGCCGCCCTCGTGGCCGAGGCCGGAGGCCTTGACGCCGCCGAAGGGGGTGCGCAGGTCCCGCACGTTGTTGCTGTTGAGCCAGACCATGCCGGCCTCGATGTTCTGCGAGAAGTTGTGCGCGCGCTTGAGGTCGTTCGTCCACACGTAGGCGGCCAGGCCGTAGCGCACGCCGTTGGCCAGCCGCAGCGCCTCCTCGTCGGTGTCGAACGGGGTGATCGCCACGACCGGTCCGAAGATCTCCTCCTGGAAGATGCGGGCCTCGGGGGCGACGTCGGCGAAGACGGTCGGGGCGACGTAGTTGCCGGTCGGGAAGCCCTCGGGCCGTCCGCCGCCGGCGACCAGGCGTCCCTCGGTCCTGCCGATCTCGATGTAGCTCATGACCTTGTCGTAGTGCTCGGGGTGCACGAGCGCCCCGACCTCGGTCCGCGGGTCGTGCGGAGGGCCGACGACGACGCGCTCGGCCTGGGCGGCGTAGCGCTCGACGAACTCGTCGTACACCTCGCGCTGGACGAGGATGCGGCTGCCGGCCGTGCAGCGCTCGCCGTTGAGGGAGAAGACGCCGAAGATGGTCGCGTCGACCGCGGCGTCGAGGTCGGCGTCGGCGAACACGACGGCGGGGGACTTGCCGCCGAGCTCCATCGACAGGCCCTTGAGGTGGGGCGCCGCGTTGGCGAAGATCAGCTGGCCGGTGCTGCTCTCACCGGTGAAGGAGATCAGCGGCACGTCCGGGTGCTTGACCAGCGCGTCGCCGGCGTCCTCGCCGAGACCGTTGACGAGGTTGAACACCCCCCGGGGCAGCCCGGCCTCCTCGAAGATGCCCGCCCACAGGGACGCCGACAGCGGCGTGAACTCGGCCGGCTTGAGCACGACGGTGTTGCCCGTGGCCAGGGCCGGTCCGAGCTTCCAGGACTCGAGCATGAAGGGCGTGTTCCACGGCGTGATGAGCCCGGCGACGCCGATCGGCTTGCGGTTGACGTAGTTGATCTGCCGGCCGGGGACCTTGTAGGTGTCGTCGGCCTGGGCCACGATCAGGTCGGCGAAGAACCGGAAGTTCTCGGCCGCGCGGCGGGCCTGGCCCAGGGCCTGGGTGATGGGCAGGCCGGAGTCGAAGCTCTCGAGCTCGGCCAGCCGGGCGTCGCGCGACTCCACGATGTCCGCGATGCGGTGCAGGATCCGGGAGCGCTCCCGCGGCAGCATCCGCGGCCAGGGCCCCTCGACGAAGGCGCGCCGGGCCGCCGCCACGGCCCGGTCGACGTCGGCCTTCTTGCCGGCCGCGGCGCGGAGGTAGGTCTCGTTCGAGACCGGGTCGAGCACCTCGAAGGTGTCGCCGTCGGCGGAGTCGACGAACTGGCCGTCGATGTAGTGCTGGATGCGCTCGGGCAGGTCGGCGGGCAGGTGCCGCTCGGTCGCCGCCGTCGCGTCGGTGGTGGTGTCGGTCATGGGGTGCCTCCGGTCGGTGTGCGGGCCGATCCCGCGTCGTCTGAGTACTTGTGGGCCAGGTATGCCTCGAGGGTGGCCATCCGGTGCTGCCGGCTGGCCCGCTCGATCTGCACCGGGGGAGCCCCGGTCTCGATGAGCCGCAGGATGTTCTCGTGCTCGCGCGCGGACTCCTGGGCCCGGTGGGGGACGAAGCTGAACGTCGAGTCGCGCAGGTTGCCCAGGCGCGCCCACTCGGCGGTGACGAGCTCGGACATCCGCGGGTTCGGGCACGGTGCGAACAGGATCGAGTGGAACTCCCGGTTGAGCGCCGTCAGCGTGTGGGGATCGAAGCTGTCGAGGCTCTCGACGATGCGCGTGTTCGTCTCCCGTGCCCGGCGCAGGTCGTCGGCGGTCAGGTGCCCCGCCGCCAGGGCCGTGGTCGCGCCCTCGAGGATGGCCAGCGCCTGCATGCTGTGGCGGTAGTGCGTGTCGTCGACCATCGACACGTGGGCGCCGACGTTGCGCTCGAAGGTCACCAGCCCCTCGGCCTCGAGCTGCCGGATCGCCTCGCGCACCGGCACCACGCTCATGCCCAGCTCCGCCGCGATCGCCGCCAGCTTGAGCCGGTAGCCCGGGGCGAACTCCTGGGCCAGGATCTGCTGCCTGATCCAGTGGTAGGCCCGCTGCGACTTGCTCAGGGAGGGAGCCGCCGGCGTCAGGGCCTCCGTCACCGGCCCGCGCGCCATGCCTCGTACCTCGCTCTCCACTCGGCGTTCATCGGGAACAGGCCGTCGACCGGCTCTCCCGCGACGACTCGCTCGGCGATCCAGGCGTCCTCCGCCTCCTGGGCGAGGGCCGCGTCGACGACCTCCTCGACGAGCGCCGGCGGGATGACGATGACGCCGTCCCGGTCGCCGACGACGACGTCGCCGGGCTGCACGGTGGTCCCGCCGCACGCGACCGCCACGTCGGCCTCCCACGGCACGTGCCGCCGGCCGAGCACGGCCGGGTGGGCGCCCTTGGTGTACACGGGGATGCCCACGGCGGCCACGGCGTCGTAGTCCCGCACGCCGCCGTCGGTGACGATGCCGGCGGCTCCCCGGCTGCGGGCGCGCAGCGCGAGGATGTCGCCGAGGGTGCCCGACCCGTCCTCGCCGCGCGCCTCGATGACGACGACCTCGCCCTCGCCGACGGCGTCGAACACGCGCTTCTGCGCGTTGTAGCCCCCGCCGTGGCTGGCGAAGAGATCCTCGCGGTTGGGCACGAAGCGCAGGGTGCGCGCGGTGCCGACGACCTTGGCCCTGGGGTGCATCGGCCGCACGCCGTCCACGGTGACGTTATTGAGCCCGCGCTTGCGCAGCTGGGCGCTGAGTCCGGCCACCGGGGCCTCGGCGAGCTTGTCCCGCAGGGCCGGGGTCAGACGGAACGCCTCCGGCTCCGGGTCCAGCCCGGCGGCGGCGCGCGAGCCCCACGCCTCGGCGCGCTGGCGGTCGTCGACCGCCGGCAGGGACCCGAGGGCGTCGTCGAAGCCGTGCTCGCCCTGGGTGACGGTCGTGACCAGCCGGCCCGAGCTCGGCGCCCCGGGGGCCCCGGGGGCGTCGACCTCGACCTCCACGACGTCGCCGGGGACGACGACGGAGGACCCGGCCGGGGTGCCGGTGAGGATCACGTCGCCCGGCTCGAGGGTGAAGTGCTGGGAGAGGTCGGCGACGAGCTGGGCGAGCGGGAAGAGCAGCCCGGCCGTGGTGTCGTCCTGGCGCAGCTCGCCGTTGACCCAGGTGCGCAGCCGCAGCGCCGCCGGGTCCACCGCACGCGCGTCGAGGAGGCCGGCGCCGATGGGGGTGAACCCGTCACCGCCCTTGGAGCGCACATTGGAGCCCTTGTCGTTGGCCCGCAGGTCGTACAGGCCGAAGTCGTTGGCCGCCGTCACCCAGCCGACGTGGTCCCACGCCTGGGCGAGCGGCACGCGGCGGGCCGCGGTGCCGATGACGAGGGCCACCTCGCCCTCGAAGGCCAGCAGCTCGGTCCCCGCGGGGCGTTCGATCGTCCCGCCGGTCGGGGCGACCGAGCTCGCCGGCTTGAAGAAGTACGACGGGTGCTCGGGGCGGCGCCCGCGCTGGTCCGCCCGCGATGCGTAGCTGAGGTGGATGGCGACGATCTTGCCCGGTCGTCCCGGAAGGCCCGAGAACCGCGGATCTGCGCCGCCGGCCATCGTGTTGCTGTCGGTCATGTGCGTCCTCACTCCTGCGTTGTCCCAGGAACATATACGATCCTACGCCCCGGGACAAGGGTGCTCGTGGTGCAGATCACAGCGTTCGCCGGGGTGCCCGGTGCGGCGTCGGAATCACCATGGCGCATTCCCCGGATCGGCCGGGCGTTCCCGGGCCACAGGGTGGGAGTCATCCCGGGAACATCCTTGTGTGTGACGCAGATCAACATATACGATCCGTGGCACCAGGGGAACGGCGTGCCCGAGAAGGAAAGCACCCGCACACGCTGTTCGCATCGACATGGACGTCGGGACCGACGTCCGAGGAGGGAGTGGGATGCAGTTCCACCATCACGGGTACGTCTCCGGCGACCCGCGCGTTCAGCCTGCTGCAGGTGTCGGTCTCCACCGGCCCGAGGAGCTGCCCGAGGAGGTCGACGTCCTGATCGTCGGCACGGGGCCGGCAGGGATGATCGCGGCGGCGCAGCTGTCGCAGTTCCCCGACGTCACGACCCGGATCGTCGAGCGCCGCGGCGAGCGGCTGGCGATAGGCCAGGCGGACGGCATCCAGGCCCGCAGCGTCGAGACCTTCCAGGCGTTCGGCTTCGCCGGGCGGATCATCGAGGAGGCCTACCGGATCACCGAGATGTGCTTCTGGCACCCGGACCCCCAGGACCCGTCGCGGATCGTGCGCGGGGAGCGCCCGGAGGACGACCCCGCCGGGATCAGCGAGTTCCCGCACCTCATCGTCAACCAGGCGCGCGTGCTGGACTACTTCGCCGAGTTCATGGCGCACGCGCCGACGCGGATGAGGCCGGACTACGGGTACGAGTTCCGCGGCCTCGAGCGCACCGACGACCCCGAGCACCCGGTGACCGTGACGCTGGTGCACACCACCGGGGAGCGGGCGGGGCAGGAGAAGGTCGTGCGGGCGAAGTACGTCGTCGGGGCCGACGGGGCCCGCAGCGGCGTGCGCGAGGCGATCGGGGCCAGGATGAAGGGCGACCAGGCGTTCCACGCGTGGGGCGTCATGGACGTCCTCGCCGTCACCGACTTCCCCGACATCCGCCTGAAGTGCGCCATCCAGTCCGGGGCGGGCGGCAGCATCCTGCTCATCCCCCGCGAGGGCGGTCACCTGTTCCGCATGTACGTCGATCTCGGGACCGTGTCCCCCGACGACCGCGGCGCGGTGCGGAGGACGACGATCGAGCAGATCGTCGCCAAGGCCAACGCGATCCTGCACCCCTACACCCTCGACGTCCGCGACGTCGCCTGGCACAGCGTCTACGAGGTCGGCCACCGGGTCACCGACCGGTTCGACGACGTGCCCCTGGAGGAGCTCGGGACCCGCGCCCCGCGCGTGTTCATCGCCGGCGACGCCTGCCACACGCACAGCGCCAAGGCCGGGCAGGGCATGAACGTGTCCATGCAGGACGGGTTCAACCTGGGCTGGAAGCTGGGCTACGTCCTGTCCGGGCGCAGCCCCGAGAGCCTGCTGAGCACCTACTCCGCCGAGCGGCAGGTCATCGCGCAGAACCTCATCGACTTCGACAAGGAGTGGTCCACGCTGATGGCCAAGAAGCCGGAGGAGTTCGCGAACCCCGCCGAGCTCGCCGACTTCTACGTCCGCACCGCCGAGTTCCCCGCCGGCTTCATGACCCAGTACCCGCCCTCGATGCTCGTCGCGGAGCCGGACCACCAGGACCTGGCCACGGGCTTCCCCATCGGCAAGCGCTTCCGTTCGGCCCCGGTCGTGCGGGTCGCCGACGCGAACCCGCTGCAGCTGGGACACCAGCACCGGGCCGACGGCCGGTGGCGGGTGTACGCCTTCGCCGACGCCGCCCCCGGGGAGACGTCCGCGCTGAGCGCCTGGGCGCAGTGGATGACCGAGTCGCCGCAGTCCCCGGTCGCGACCCACACCCCCGAGGGCGCTGACGCCGACAGCGTCCTGGACGTCAAGGTCGTCTACCAGCAGAAGCACGTCGACGTCGACATCACCCGGGTGCCCCGGCTGTTCCTGCCCCGCAGCGGCCCGTTCGAGCTCGTCGACTACGAGAAGGTCTACGCCGCCCACCCGGACGAGGACATCTTCGACCTGCGCGGCATCGACCGCGGCGTCGGGTGCGTCGTCGTGGTGCGCCCCGACCAGTACGTCGCCGCGGTCCTGCCGCTGGAGGACACGAACGCTCTGGCCGGGTTCTTCCGCCGGCACCTGCTGGACGTGAACCGCCAGCCGGTGGCGTAGCCGCCCGACCGCCGGCCGAGGCGCCGGACCTCATCATCGACGACACAGGAGAATCCATGGCACACACGTCAGCCGTCCCGGCCGGGCGGCACGAGATGTCCCGCGAGGAGCGCAAGGTCCTCGCGGGCACG
>NZ_WOGU01000015.1:32311-86063 GCF_009735315.1 Kocuria sediminis | reverse complement strand
CGTGCCCGCGAGGACCTTGCGCTCCTCGCGGGACATCTCGTGCCGCCCGGCCGGGACGGCTGACGTGTGTGCCATGGGATCTCCAGTGTGGTCGGGGACGGTGTCGTCCTCGGCGGAACCGAACGCTTAATAACCGAACGTTCGGTAGTTCAAGAAGATCCTACGGAGGAAAGTGACGCCTGTCACTACGGATGCACTGCGATCGGACGCTGCGCCGGCATTGTGACGAAACCAGCCTTGCGGGGGGCCCGGGTGACCGGGCGCGGACCACCGGGGCCGTGGTGCCCGTGCCGTCCCGGTGCCCCTGCCACCCGGGCGGGATCCGCTCAGCCGAACAGCCGCTCCGAGGCCAGGCGCGCGCCGGCCGTGAGGGACTCCAGCTTGGCCCAGGCGATCTGCGGGTGCAGCCGTCCGCCCAGTCCGCAGTCGGTCGAGGCGACGACGTTCTCCCGGCCGACCACCGAGGCGAACTGCTCGATCCGGTCCGCGACGAGCTCGGGGTGCTCCACGACGTTGGTCGAGTGCGAGACCACCCCGGGAACGATCACCCGCCCCTCGGGCAGCGGGTGCTCCTTCCAGACCTTCCACTCGTGGGCGTGCCGGGCGGAGGCGCCCTCGAAGGTGTAGCCGCCGGCATTGATGGTCAGCATGAGGTCCACGAGGTGCTTGAGCTCGAGGTCCGTGGTGTGCGGGCCGTGCCAGGAGCCCCAGCACAGGTGGAAGCGCACCTGCTCCTCGGGGATCCCGCGCAGCGCGTGGTTGAGCGCCTCGACGCGCAGCCGCGTGAAGGCCAGGTAGTCCTCCACCGTGGGCTCCGGGTTGACCTGGTCCCAGGACTCCGCGATGGAGGGATCGTCGATCTGCACGATCAGCCCGGCCGCGGCGATCGCCAGGTACTCCTCCCGCATGGCGTCGGCGCACGCGTAGACGAGCTCCTCGTCGGTCCGGTAGTACTCGTTGGTCACGCGCGCGCAGGAGCCCGGGGACAGCGCCGCGACGAACCCCGTCTCCGCGCCCGTGGCGGCCATGGCGGCCTTGAGGTTGCGGACGTCGGAGGCCACCGCCTCCTGCCCGGTGTAGGTCAGCGGTCCGGTGATCTTCGGCTGCGTGGTCGAGGAGCGCCCGGTGAGGATGCCCGACGCCGGGTCCTCGTACGCCTCCCGGAACCGCTCCCGGTCCCGGCGATCCGGGAAGCTCGTGAGCACGACGTGCCCGGGCGAGGAGCGCCTGCGCTCCGTGGACGCCCACCGGTCCTCGTCCGTGGGCGTCAGCCCGCCGAGGCGCGAGAAGGAGTAGTTCCACCAGGCCCCGTAGTCGACGGCGCTGGACATCGTGTGCCCGTACTCGCCGTCGTTGACCACGTCCACGCCGGTCTCCCGCTGGCGCCGCACGACGTCCTCGACGCCCGTGGCGAGCTCGTCCGTGAGCTGCTCGAACGTGATCGCGCCCTCGGCGTGCTGCCGGTTGGCCTCCAGGAGGCGCGGGGTCCGGGGCAGGGAGCCCACATGGGTGGTCTGCACGCGATCGGTGTTCTGCAGGGTCATGGAGGTGCTCCTCGGGGGTGGCTGACGGGGGTGGGTGCGGGCGGGGCGCTCAGGCCCAGAGCCGGCGCGAGGCGAGCTCGGCGCCGCGGGCGAGCGTCTCGAGCTTCGCCCACGCGATCTGCGGGTGCACCCGCCCGCCCAGGCCGCAGTCGGTCGAGGCGATGACGCTCTCGCGCCCCACGAGCTTGGCGTAGCGCTCGATCCGGTCGGCGACGAGCTCGGGGTGCTCCACGACGTTGGTGGCGTGCGAGACCACGCCGGGCAGGATCAGCTTGCCCTCGGGCAGGGCGTGGTCCTCCCAGACCTTCCACTCGTGCTCGTGCCGGGCGTTGGCGCCCTCGAAGGAGTAGGCGCCCGCGTCGATCGACAGCAGCAGGTCCACCAGGTGCTTGAACTCGAGGTCCGTGGTGTGCGGGCCGTGCCAGGAGCCCCAGCACAGGTGGAAGCGGATCCGCTCCTGCGGCAGACCGCGGAGGGCGTGGTTGAGGGCCTCCACGCGGAGCTGGATGAAGCGCCGGTAGTCCTCGACGGCCGGCTCAGGGTTGATCTGGTCCCAGGACTCGGCGATGGAGGGGTCGTCGATCTGCAGCACCAGGCCGGCGTCGAGGATCGCGGTGTACTCCTCACGGAGCACGTCCGCCCACGTGTAGAGGAACTCCTCCTCGCTCGCGTAGTGGTGGTTGCCGATCCGTGCGGCCGAGCCGGGGGACAGGGCGGCGACGAAGCCCTCGGCCGCCCCCGTCTCCCGCAGCGCGGCGGTGAGGTTGGCGACGTCGGAGGACACCGCGTCCCGGCCGGTGTAGCTGATCGGCCCGGTCGCCGCCGGGAACACGGGCGGCGGCAGGTCGGGGTCGGCCAGGTGGATGCCGGAGGAGGGGTCCGTGTAGGCGTCGTGGAAGGCGGCGAGGTCCCGCCGGTCCAGGAAGCTCGTGAGCACCACGTTGCCGGGGGTCGAGCGCTTCGGGACGTGGACGTCGTTGTCGTCGACGATCTCGAGCCCGCCCGTGCGGTCGAAGGAGTAGGTCCACCACGCGCCGTAGTCCACCGAGTGGGTCATCGCGTGGCCGTACTCGCCGTCGTTGACCACGTCGATGCCGGCCTCGCGCTGGCGGCGCACGACGTCCACGACGGCGTCCCGCAGCAGGCGGTCGAACTCCTCGGCCCCGGCCGCGCCCGGGACACGGGCCTCGTTGGCCTCCAGCAGCTCCGGTGTCCGGGGGAGGGACCCGGCGTGGGACGTGAGGATGCGGTCGGCACTGTGCAGCATGGGGCGCTGTCCTTTCCATCGGTCCTGGCGGTAGCACCGGGGCGGAGGCGCGGGGGCCGTCCGTGCGGGTTGCTGCGGCGTCGTCGAGCCAGGTCTCTCGGCCGCTCTGGATGGTGACGACCCCATCCAATCCCACGGCCCGGATGTTGCGCCATTCGGGACCCGCGTGACGGGCATGACGCCGTGTGACGCGCGGGTCCCTGCTCGCCGTCGTGCTCCGGATCACATACCGTGACGGTGACCGGTGCCCCGGACCCTGTGGGCGCGGCGGACGGAAGGAAGGATCTCCATGTTCCAGGACAACGGCCTCGAGGGCCGCACCGCGCTGGTGACCGGTGGAGCGAGCGGCATCGGACTGGCCGCGGCCCGCGCCCTGGCGGGCGCCGGGGCGCACGTGGTCGTGGCCGACGTCGACGAGGCCGGCGCGCAGCGGGTCGCCGACGAGCTCGGCGGGCGGGCGTGGGCCGTCGACCTGCTCGACACCGCGGCGCTGGCCGGACTGAGCCTGGAGGCGGACGTGCTCGTGAACAACGCCGGCATCCAGAAGGTGTCCCCGATCCAGGACTTCGACCCCGCCGACTTCCACCGGATCCTCGTGCTCATGCTCGAGAGCCCGTTCCTGCTGGTGCGCGCGGCCCTGCCGCACATGTACGAGCGGGGCTGGGGGCGGGTCGTGAACATCTCGTCCGTGCACGGGCTGCGGGCCTCCCCCTACAAGAGCGCCTACGTCGCGGCCAAGCACGGCCTCGAGGGGCTGTCCAAGACCGTGGCCCTGGAGGGGGCGGCGCACGGGGTGACCAGCAACTGCGTCAACCCCGGCTACGTGCGCACCCCGCTGGTCGAGAAGCAGGTCGCCGACCAGGCCAGGGTGCACGGGATCCCCGAGTCCGAGGTCGTGGAGCGGATCATGCTCGGCGAGACGCCGGTGAAGAAGCTCGTGGACCCCGAGGACGTCGGCAGCCTCGTGGCGTGGCTGGCCGGACCGCACGCCTCCATGGTCACCGGCGCGTCCTACACGATGGACGGGGGCTGGACGGCGCGCTGAGCGGACCGCGGACCGTTCAGCGGTGGCCCAGCTCCCGGGAGAGCCGGTGGGCCTCCGTGAGCAGGGCCCGCCCCAGGAGGCCGCGGCGCTCCCCGGCGAAGCGCGGCTCGATCCCCGTGAGGCTCAGGGCGTAGACCGGCGCGCCGGTCGCGTCGAAGACCGCCGCGGCCATGCCCCAGCTGCCCTCCACGATCAGCCCCGGGTTCACCGCGAAGCCCTCCCGCCGCACGTCCTCCAGCAGCTCGCGGATCCGCTCGGAGGTGTGCAGCGGGCCCCACTCGGCGCGGACCGCGGTCGTGGCGGCGAGGATCCGCTCCACCTCCGCGTCCGGCAGGTGGGCCAGGACCACCAGACCGGCCGAGGCCACCCCCAGCGGCAGCCGCAGGCCCTCGTACAGCACGTGGGAGCGGATCGGGAACGCCCCCTCCACCCGCGCCAGGCACACCGTCTCGGTTCCCCGGCGGGCCGAGAGGAACGCGCTCTCCCCCGTGGCCTCGGCGAGCCGGCGCAGCGACGGCCCGGCCAGCTCCCGGATCGGGTAGCGGTGGGCCGCGACCGCGCCCAGCACGTAGAGCTCCGGGCCGAGCTGCCACGCCGTGCTGCCGGCCGGGCGGTCCACCAGTCCCTCCTCGGCCAGCCCCGTCAGGAGGCGGTGCACGGTGGGGCGCGTCAGCCCGGTCGCCGCCGCGAGCTCCGCCACGGTGCTGCCCTGCTCCCGCCCCGCGACGGCGCGCAGCAGCTGCGCGACGCGGTGGACCACCTGGGTGCCCGAGCCGGCCCCGACCTTCTCCGTCATGGACTCCACTATATGGACATTCGGGGACCTGATGGCCGGATGCTGAGGAAAGTCCGCGGGATCCCGGCCCACCGGTTGACCGGTATGTGGGGTGTTCCTAGATTGAGTCCTGGGTCACAGTTCACCGACAGGAAGGGACAAGGGTGTCCAAGGTCATCGACAACGCCGCCGAGCTGCTCGCGGAGCACCTGCGGGACGGCATGACGCTCGCCGTCGGCGGGTTCGGGCTCAGCGGGATCCCGCGGGACCTCATCGAGGCGGTCCGCGACTCCGGGGTCACCGGTCTCACGGTGGTCTCCAACAACATGGGCGTGGACGGCAAGGGCCTCGGGGTGCTGCTGGAGAACCACCAGGTCACGAAGGTGCTCGCCTCCTACGTGGGCGAGAACAAGCTCTTCGCCCAGCAGTACCTGGACGGCGAGCTCGAGGTCGAGTTCAACCCGCAGGGCACGCTCGCCGAGCGGCTCCGGGCCGGCGGCGCGGGCATCCCCGCCTTCTACACGAGGACCGGGGTCGGCACCCTCGTGGCCGAGGGCAAGCCGCACGCCGAGTTCGACGGCGAGACCTACGTGCAGGAGCGCGGCATCGTGGCCGACATCGCTCTGGTGCACGCCCACACCGGTGACACCGACGGGAACCTCGTCTACCGCTACACCGCGCGCAACTTCAACCCGATCGTCGCCACCGCCGGGAAGCTCACCGTCGCCGAGGTCGAGCACCTCGTGCCGGTCGGCGAGATCCACCCCGACCACATCGTGACCCCCGGCGTCTACGTCCAGCACGTCGTGCCGTACAGCGGCGCGCCCAAGGACATCGAGCAGCGCACCGTCCGCCCCCGCCCCGCCACGGCCGGGCAGCCCTCCCACCAGAACGGAGACCACGCATGAGCTGGACCCGCGACGAGATGGCGGCGATCGCCGCCGTGGAGCTCTCCGACGGCGACTACGTCAACCTCGGCATCGGCATCCCCACCCTGGTGGCCAACAACCTGCCCGAGGGCGTGAACGTGGTGCTGCAGTCGGAGAACGGCGTGCTCGGCATGGGCCCGTTCCCCTACGAGGGGGAGGAGGACCCGGACCTGATCAACGCCGGCAAGCAGACCATCACGCTGCTGCCCGGGGCCTCGATCTTCGACTCCGCCACGTCCTTCGGGATGATCCGCGGCGGCCACGTCAAGATCGCGATCCTGGGGGCCATGCAGGTCTCCGGCTCGGGCGACCTCGCCAACTGGATGATCCCCGGCAAGATGGTCAAGGGCATGGGCGGGGCCATGGACCTCGTCGCGGGCACCCCGCGCGTCGTCGTGCTGACCGAGCACGTGACCAAGGACGGCTCCGCCAAGATCAAGACCGAGTGCGACCTTCCGCTCACCGGTGTGGGCGTGGTCGACCGCATCGTCACGGACCTGTGCGTCTTCGACGTCGAGGACGGCGGGCTCGTGCTGCGCAGCCTCGCCCCCGGCGTCACCGAGGACGAGGTCCGCGCGAAGACCGAGGCGTCCTTCCGCACCGAGCTGCAGGACGTCACCCCCGAGAGCGTCCCCACCGAGACCGCTCCGACCGAGACCGTGTCCGCCGCACCAGGTGCTGCCGAGGAGAACCGATGAACACCCCGAACGACGTCGTCATCCTGTCCGGCGCCCGCACGCCCCAGGGCAAGATCCTGGGGCAGCTGGCGTCCCTCACCGCGGCCGAGCTGGGCGCCCACGCCATCACGTGCGCGCTCGAACGCGCCGGCCTCACCCCCGACCAGGTCGACTACGTGATCATGGGCCACGTCCTGCAGGCCGGGGCCGGCCAGAACCCCGCCCGCCAGGCGGCGGTCACCGCCGGCATCCCGCTCGGGGTGCCCGCCGAGACCGTCAACAAGGTGTGCCTCTCCGGGCTCGTGGCCATCACCAACGCCGCCCGGATGATCCGGGCCGGCGAGGCCGAGATCGTCGTGGCCGGCGGCCAGGAGTCCATGACCAACGCCCCGCACCTCGCCGCGGGGGTGCGGCAGGGCAAGAGCTACGGCGACCTGAAGCTCGAGGACGCCGTGGCCAAGGACGGTCTCGTGGACGTCGCCGCCTGCGTGTCCATGGGCTCGCTCACCGAGTCCGGCAACGGCGAGCGGTCCATCTCCCGCGCGGAGCAGGACGAGGTCGCGGCCCAGAGCCACCGGCGCGCGGCCCGCGCCACCGCCGACGGCGTCTTCCGCGAGGAGATCGCCCCGGTGACGATCCCGCAGCGCAAGGGCGACCCGCTCGTGGTCGACGCCGACCAGGGCATCCGGCCGGACGCCACGGCCGAGTCCATGGGGAGCCTGCGGCCGGCGTTCGCCAAGGACGGCACCATCACCGCCGGCAACTCCTCGCCGCTGTCCGACGGGGCGGCGGCCGTGGTGCTGACCAGCCGGGGATACGCCGAGCGCCACGGGCTGGAGCACCTCGCCGTCGTCGGCGCCCCCGGCCAGGTCGCCGGACCCGACACGTCCCTGCACTCCCAGCCGTCCCGGGCCATCGAGGCCGCCGTCGAGAAGGCCGGCTGGACCGTGCAGGACCTCGACTTCATCGAGATCAACGAGGCGTTCGCCTCCGTGCTGATCCAGTCCCTGCGGGACCTCGACTACCCGCTGGAGCAGGCCAACATCCACGGCGGCGCGGTGGCCCTCGGCCACCCGATCGGGGCCTCCGGGGCGCGCCTGGCCCTGCACGCGGCGCTCGAGCTCTCCCGCCGCGGCTCCGGCAAGGCCGCGGTCTCCCTCTGCGGCGGCGGCGGCCAGGGCGAGGCGCTGCTGCTCTACCGCGACTGACCCCGTCCGGCCCCCGCGACCCACCCGCCCCGCCCCCACCGCGAGACACCACGCCCGCCCCCGGTGACCACGAGCACCCGTGGTCACCGGGGGCCGGCGTGGATCCTCGCGCGCCCCCCACCGCAGGAGATCCCGTCATGAGCACCGACATCCGTGAGCCCGCGATCGCCCGGGCCATGCGGCCCGTCAACTCGGTCGTCGAGAAGTACATCCCGTCCGCGCTGAACTTCGCGATCCTGCTGAGCGTCGCCGTGGGCGTCATGGCGCTGCTGCTCACGGACGCCGGGCCCGCCGACGTGCTGCGCGGCTGGGGCGAGGGGCTCGCCGGGCTGCTCGCCTTCATGACCCAGATGGCGCTGATCCTGCTGCTGGGCCACGCCCTCGCCAACACCCGGCCGGTGCGCCGGCTGCTCGGCGGCCTCGCCCGGGTGCCCCGCACGGCGCTGCAGGCCTACGTGTTCGTCTTCCTCGTGGCGGCGCTCGCCTCCCTGATCACCTGGGGGCTCGGCCTCGTCGTCGGCGCCCTGCTCGCCCGCGACGTCGCCGCCGAGGGGGACCGCCGCGGCCTGGAGCTGAGCTTTCCGATGCTGGTGGCCTCCGGGTTCTCCGGCTTCGTGGTCTGGCACATGGGCTACTCCGGGTCCGGGCCGCTCACCGCGGCCACCCCGGGCTCCTTCATCGAGGAGCAGATCGGGCGCACCGTGCCCATCACGGAGACCACCTTCTCCGCCTGGAACATCACCGCCGCCGTGGTCACGATCGTGCTCGTCGCCCTGGCCCTGTGGCTCGTCGCCCCGCGGGCCGTGGACCCCGCCCACCGGATGACCGCCGCCGCCCTCGCCGCGTCGGAGCAGACGGTCGGCGAGGACGAGGTCGCCACTCCCGCCGACCGGCTCGACGCCAGCCGGGTCCCCACCCTGGTCGTCGGGCTGGCGCTCGCCGGCTACCTGGTGCTGCACTTCGCCGAGGGCGGCACCGTGACGCTCGACATCGTGAACTGGATGTTCCTGGCCCTGATCTTCCTGATCGCCCGCAACGCCTTCGAGGTCATGGCCCTGATCAAGAACGCCGCCGCCAACGTCGGGGACATCCTCCTGCAGTTCCCGCTCTACGCCGGGATCATGGGCATGATGGCGGCGACCGGGCTGATCCAGGTGCTCTCCGACTCGATCGTGGCCGTCGCCTCGCCCCAGACGCTGGGGCTGCTCGCGTTCCTGTCGGCGGGCATCGTCAACTTCTTCGTCCCCTCGGGCGGCGGCCAGGTCGCGATCCAGGCCCCGATCCTGCTCGACGCGGGCGCCCGGCTGGACGTGGACCCGGCCGTGATGATCATGGCCATCTCCTACGGCGACCAGTGGACCAACATGATCCAGCCGTTCTGGGCCCTGCCGCTGCTGGCCATCGCCGGGCTGAAGATCCGCGACATCCTCGGCTACACCACCGTGGTGCTCGTGGTCTCCGGCCTGGTCTTCGGCACGACCCTGCTGCTCGTCGGCGCGGGCTGAGCCCGGCTCAGCGGACGCGCCGGAGCAGGGCGCGGCCGGCGGCGAGGGCGGCGCCGCCGGCCAGGACCCAGGGCCCGGCCACGAGGAGCGGGTCCAGCCACTGGTGGGAGAGGTCGGTGCGCTGGTGCCCGGTGCGGGAGGAGAGCCCGTGGCGGGTGAACTCGGCGCGCACCCCGGTCTCGGTGACCGGGTTGTCCGGGCGCAGGGTGGCGAAGGAGGCCAGGTGGCTCTCCCAGGCGTCGATGCGGTCGGCGGCGAGCAGGATCAGCCAGTGCGCGGCCCGGCCTTCGCTGTAGCGGCGGTAGGCGTGCCGGCGCAGCACCCCGGAGAAGCCCTTGGGCGGGCAGGAGGTGCCGAAGACCGGGGGCAGCCCGGCGTGCTCGAGCGAGCGTTCCCGCGGCCAGCGTTCGGGCTGGCGCTCGGGGAACTCCCAGTGCGCCCCGGTGGCGGCCCGGTCGTAGCGCAGCCTCGGCACCGCGGGGCGGTCGGCCGGGTCCAGGTCCGCCCCCCAGCCGGGGATGCGGGCCCGCAGCGCCTCCCGGTCCACCCGCCGGTCCGGCTCCCCGGGCAGATAGGCGGCGTGGGCGGAGACGTCGCCGGGGGTGTCGGGGATGGGCGTCATGGCTTCCTCCTCGGTGGGCCGGTGGGCCGGTGGGCCGGTGGCTCGGGTCGGGGTGGGGTGCCGGGGCTCAGGAGGCCCCGGGCACCACCAGGGTCTTGATGCACCCGTCGAGCTTGGCCGAGAACATGTGGTAGCCCTCGGCGATGTGCTCCAGCGGGATGCGGTGGGTGACGATGTCGCTGGGGGTGAGGTAGCCGTTGCGGATGTGCTCGAACAGCCGCGGCCACTGCCGCTTCACCGGGCACTGGTTCATCCGCAGGGTCAGGCCCTTGTTCATCGCGTCGCCGAACTTCACCGCGCTGAACATCGGCCCGTAGGCGCCCATCACCGACACCGTCCCGCCCTTGCGCACCGCGTCGATCGCCCAGTTCAGCGCGATCGGGGACCCGCCCTGCAGCTTGAGCTTGGCCGCGGTGACGTGCTGGGTGAAGTTGCCGTCCGCCTCGGCCCCCACCGCGTCGATCACCACGTCCGCGCCCAGGTAGTCGGTGCTGCGCTTGAGCTCCACCACCACGTCGTCGTGCTCGGCGAAGTTGACCGTCTCGGCCTGGGCGAACTGGCGCGCCTTGGCCAGCCGGTAGTCCAGGTGGTCGACCACGATCACCCGGCCCGCGCCCATCAGCCACGCCGACTTCGCCGCGAACAACCCCACCGGCCCGGCCCCGAGGACCACCACGGTCTCGCCCTCGGCGATGTCGCCCAGCTGCGCCCCGAAGTAGCCGGTGGCCAGGGCGTCGGTGCACAGCACCGCGTCCTCCTCGTCCATCCACTCCGGGATCACCGCCGGCCCCACATCGGCGAAGGGCACCCGCACGAACTCGGCCTGCCCGCCGTCGTAGCCCCCGCAGGTGTGGGAGTAGCCGTAGATCCCGCCCACCGCGGTGGCATTGGGGTTCACATTGTGGCAGTTGGAGTACAGGCCCCGGGCGCAGAACCAGCAGGACCCGCAGAACACGTTGAACGGCACCATCACCCGGTCCCCGGGCACCAGGCGCTCCACCGAGGAGCCCACCTCGTGGACCACCCCGACGAACTCGTGGCCGAAGGTCATCCCCACCCGGGTGTCGGGCATCATCCCGTGGTAGAGGTGCAGATCCGACCCGCAGATCGCCGCCCGCGTCACCCGCACGATCGCGTCATTGGGATGCTCGATCCCCGGAACGTCCTTCTCCTCCACCCGCACCTTGTACGGCCCGCGGTACACCATTGCTCGCATCCGGCCCACCTCGATCAGTAAGCACACTGTTGATGGAGGCCAGCGTTGCACCGTCCCCCGGCGCGGTCAACCCCCTGTGCGGGACGGGGCCCGGGGGCTCAGCCCGCGCCGGCGGAGCTCGCCATGTCGCCCCGGTCCCGGTCCGCCCCGCCCACGGCTGCGGCGAGGTCGCCGCTGGAGGGCACGCGCGGGTGGAAGCGGCGGTCGAGCAGCGTGTTGGCCGCCCAGGCCAGCAGGTCGCGCTGCCGGACCGGCAGGTCCAGGCAGCCGTGCCGGTAGCCCTCGACCTCGAGCTCCCCGGCGGTCCCGCCGAGGGCGAGGTAGCGCACCCAGAGCCGGCGGCCGCCGATGCGCGCGTCCTCGAGCGTCCGGTGCAGCCGGGCAGCCTGTTCCCGGCCCAGGGTGTCGTCCATCGTCGTCCTTCCGTGCATCGGGGCGGGGGAGGCGGTGCCACGGCGGCGGCCGGCTCCCACTCCCACGGTAGGAAGGCGCTTCCCGGCGGGGCCACGGTTTTCACAGAGGCACAGCATTGTGTCCGTGTGTGG
This sequence comes from Kocuria sediminis, assembly GCF_009735315.1. NCBI lineage: Bacteria > Bacillati > Actinomycetota > Actinomycetes > Micrococcales > Micrococcaceae > Kocuria > Kocuria sediminis. Next base: position 74,730 of record NZ_WOGU01000015.1, on the reverse strand, counting down.
TGGCGCGTCCCCGTGTCCGGCCCTGCTGTCCGGCCCTGCTGTCCCGTCGCGATGTCCTGCGGGCCCCGGCCTTCCGGCGCCCGGTTCAGGGGGCGACGACCGCGCCGTAGAGCTCCTCGAAGCGGGCGCGGACCGCGGCGTAGTGCCCGGCCCGCTCCGGCACGGGCGCGCGCCCCGGGCCGTAGGGCGGACGGGCCCGCTCGACTTCCGGGGCCAGGGTCTCGAGGGCGAGCAGGGCCGTGCCGCGCAGCGTGGCGCGCTTGAACTCGGCCCGGGCCACGGGCTTGCCGAGGGTGTCGGCGAGGATCTGCATCAGCCCCGGCACGTCCTGGGACGCGCTGCCCGAGGCCACCACGCGCTGCACGCCGCCGGCGACGTCCTCGAGCTGGTCGGCCACGCGCGCGTAGGAGACCGCCACGCCCTCCAGCACGCCGCGCGCCAGGTCGGCGCCGGTGGCCGCGGCGGTGACGTCGGCCAGCACCGCCCGGGCGCCGCCGGCCCAGCCGGTCGAGCGCTCGCCCGTGAAGAAGGGCAGCACCACCGGGGTGCCCTCGGCGACCTCCGCCTCGGCGACGTCCTGCAGCGTGGCGCCCTCCGGCAGCCGCACCGTGCTCCCGAGCCAGCCGATCGCCCGTCCGACGTCGTTGAGGGCCCCGCCCAACAGGCAGCGCCGGGCGTCGACGCGGTAGCACCACAGCCCGCCGGGGACCCGCTCCGGGATCGCGTGCAGCAGCACGCGCGCGGCCCCCGAGGTGGCGGCGGAGACCACCAGGGTCGAGGCGTCGGCCCCGCCCGAGCCCAGGTTGGCGCTCAGCCCGTCGGCCACGGGCGCGAACCAGTGCGCGCCCTGGAGGGCGGGCCAGCGCCGGGCCGCGGAGTCCGCGACGTCCGGGATCGGCTCGTGCGGGTCGAGCACGGGGCTGAGCTGCCCGGGGGCCAGGCCGCAGGAGAGCAGCAGCTGCTCGTCCCACCGGCCCGTGCGCCGGTCCAGCAGGCCGGTCCACGCCGCCGTCGCGGTCCCGGCGTACGCGCTGCCGAGCAGGCGCAGGTGCACGTACTCGCCGAGGGACATCCACCGCCGTGCCCGCGCCCACGTCCGCGGGTCCGTCTCGCGGATCCAGCGCAGACGCGGGGCGAGGTACGAGGTGTGCAGGCGGGTGCCGGTGCGCTGGAGGACCGAGGACTCGTCGAGCTCCGCGCGCAGCGCCGCCAGCTGCTCCGCGCACCGGGAGTCCGCGTAGGTGAAGCAGGGGGTCAGCGCCCCGTCGTCGTCGCCGACCCCCACGAGCGAGGACGCGAAGGTGTCCAGGGCGACCCCGGCCACCCGGCCGGCCAGCGCCGGGTCGGCCAGGACGAGGTCGAGGATCGCCGCCAGCTCCTCGGTGACCTGGTCGGGGTCGATCACGGAGGTGCCGTCGGCCCCGGTGCTGAACTCGTGCTCGATCTTGTGCCGGTAGCCGCGCACCGGGGTCCCGGTGGCGTCGTGCAGACCGCCCCGGCTGCCCGTGGAGCCGACGTCGAGCGCCATCACCAGCGGGTCGACCGCCTCCGCCAGGCCCACGGAGAAGGAGGCGTTGTCGTCCGGCCGCGGGGGCGTGGCGTGCTGGCTCATGGGGGGAGTCCTCCTTCGGGTCGTGTCGTGCCCCAGTGTAGGAGCGCCCCGGGTGACCACATGGTGAGACAGCAGTCCGGGAAGCGGGACGACGGCGCGGCGGCGCGTATTCTGGGCGCCGGACCTCCGGCGGCCGCCCCGGTCGCGCCGGCTCTCGGCCGGTGCGCCGGGAGTCCGCCCCGCCGGCCCCCTCGTCCCAGGACCCGACCAAGGAGACGCAGCCGCGCCATGCCCCACCTCCGCTCCCGCACCTCGACCCACGGCCGGAACATGGCCGGCGCCCGCGCCCTGTGGCGGGCCACCGGCATGGGCGACGACGACTTCGGGAAGCCGATCGTCGCGATCGCCAACTCCTACACGCAGTTCGTGCCGGGCCACGTGCACCTCAAGGACATGGGCGACCTCGTGGCCTCCGCGATCCGGGAGGCGGGGGGCGTGGCCAAGGAGTTCAACACCATCGCGGTCGACGACGGCATCGCGATGGGCCACGACGGCATGCTCTACTCCCTGCCCTCTCGCGACATCATCGCGGACTCCGTGGAGTACATGGTCAACGCCCACCGGGCCGACGCCCTGGTGTGCATCTCCAACTGCGACAAGATCACCCCGGGCATGCTGCTGGCCGCGCTGCGGCTGAACATCCCGGTGGTCTTCGTCTCCGGCGGGCCCATGGAGTCCGGCGAGGCCGTCGAGGGCGTCGTGGAGCACCGCCTGGACCTCGTGGACGCCATGTCCATGGCCGTCGACGAGTCCGTCACCGACGAGCAGCTGGGCCAGATCGAGCGCAACGCCTGCCCCACCTGCGGGTCCTGCTCGGGCATGTTCACCGCCAACTCCATGAACTGCCTCACCGAGGCACTGGGACTGTCCCTGCCCGGCAACGGCACCACGCTGGCCACCCAGGTGGCCCGCAAGGAGCTGTTCCTCGAGGCCGGCCGCCGGGTGGTGGACCTGTGCTGCCGCTACTACGAGCAGGACGACGAGTCCGTGCTGCCGCGCAACATCGCCACGAAGGCCGCCTTCGAGAACGCCATGGCCCTGGACATCGCCATGGGCGGGTCCACCAACACGATCCTGCACATCCTCGCCGCCGCCCAGGAGGGCGAGATCGACTTCACCCTCCCGGACATCGACGCCCTGTCCCGCCGGGTGCCCTGCCTGTGCAAGGTCGCCCCGAACTCCACCCGGTTCCACATCGAGCACGTCCACCGCGCCGGCGGGATCCCCGCGATCCTCGGCGAGCTGCGCCGTGCGGGCCTGCTCAACGAGGACGTGCACACCGTGCACGCCCCGGACCTGGCCACGTGGCTCGACGAGTGGGACATCCGCAGCGGCCGCTCCTCGGAGCGCGCCCGGAAGCTCTTCCACGCCGCCCCCGGCGGCGTGCGCACCACCCAGGCCTTCTCCACCGCCAACGAGTTCGAGTCCCTGGACACCGACGCCGCCGACGGCTGCATCCGCTCCGTGGAGCACGCCTACACGGCGGACGGCGGCCTGGCGATCCTCTACGGCAACATCGCCGAGGACGGGGCGGTGATCAAGACCGCCGGCATCGACGAGGAGCTCTTCCACTTCGTCGGCAAGGCCTTCGTGGTGGAGTCCCAGGACGAGGCCGTGTTCGAGATCCTCTCCAAGAACGTGCAGCCCGGCGACATCGTGGTCATCACCCACGAGGGCCCCAAGGGCGGGCCCGGGATGCAGGAGATGCTCTACCCCACCTCCTACCTCAAGGGCCTCGGCCTGGGCCGGGAGTGCGCGCTGATCACCGACGGCCGCTTCTCCGGAGGCACCTCCGGGATCTCCATCGGGCACATCTCCCCGGAGGCCGCCGCCGGCGGCGCCGTGGGGCTCATCGAGACCGGCGACGAGATCGAGATCGACGTCGCGCAGCGGGTGCTGCGGGTCAACGTCGACGACGCGACGCTCGCCGCCCGGCGCCAGGCCAGGGGCCCGGCCCCCTGGTATCCCACCAAGCCGCGGGAGCGGCAGGTCTCCAAGGCCCTGCGCGCATACGCCTCCATGGTCACCTCCGCGGACAAGGGCGCGGTGCGCGTGATCTGATCCCCCGTCCACCCACTCCCCGAGGGTGCGGGGGTCGAGACGCTCGTCACTTCCACTAGAGTGTGCCGGTGGCACGCCCAACAGGGCGCTCCTGTCGTTCACGCGGCCCCGCAGACCCACGTCCGGGGCCGCGCCCGTCACAGTTCGGAGTTGGAATGGATCTCTTGACCGAGTTCGTGGGCACCCTGGGAACCTGGGTGTGGTACGTGGTGTTCGCCGTCCTCGTCGGGGTGGGCCTCTACCTCACCGTGCGCACCGGCGTGGTGCAGCTGCGGCTCGTCCCGGAGATGTTCCGGGTGCTCGCCGACAAGCCCGGCATGGCCGAGGACGGCAAGAAGGGCATCTCCTCCTTCCGCGCGTTCACGGTCTCGGCCGCGGCCCGGGTCGGCACCGGCAACATCGCCGGCGTGGCCATCGCGATCAGCCTCGGCGGCCCCGGCGCCGTCTTCTGGATGTGGGTGATCGCGGGCATCGGCGCGGCCAGCGCCTTCGTGGAGTCCCTGCTCGGCCAGCTCTACAAGATCAAGGCCCCCGCCGGCTACGTGGGCGGACCGGCCTTCTACATGGAGCGCGGCATCGGCGCGCGGTGGATGGGGCTGCTGTTCGCGGTCGTCATCACCCTCACCTACGGCTTCGTGTTCAACTCCGTGCAGTCCAACTCCATCGTCGATGCCCTGGGCGGGTCCTTCGGCATCGACATCACCGCCGCGGACGCCCTCTGGTTCCGCATCCTCGTCGGCGCCGTGCTGGTCGGGCTCACCGCCGCGATCATCTTCGGCGGCATCCGCCGCATCTCCGCGGTCTCCGAGATCGTCGTGCCGGTCATGGCGGTGCTCTACATCTTCCTCGGCCTGCTCGTGGTGGTCCTGAACATCGGCGAGGTCCCGGTCGTGCTCGGCCAGATCCTGTCGGGTGCCTTCGGCGTCCGGGAGTTCGTCACCGGCGGCCTGATCGGAGTCATCATCCAGGGCATGAAGCGCGGCCTGTTCTCCAACGAGGCCGGCATGGGATCGGCCCCCAACGCCGGGGCGACCGCCTCGATCTCGCACCCGGCCAAGCAGGGCTTCGTCCAGGCGCTGGGCGTGTACTTCGACACCTGGATCATCTGCTCGATCACCGCGTTCATCGTCCTGCTCTCGAACCCCGAGTTCGGCGGCCGGGAGGGCGCGTCCCTCACCCAGTCCGCGCTCGCCCTCCAGCTGGGCAACTGGGCGGTGCACTTCCTGACCGTGGCGATCTTCCTCTTCGCGTTCACCTCGGTGATCGGCAACTACTACTACGGCGAGTCCAACATCCGCTTCCTCAGCGGCTCGAGGGCCGTCATGGCGGGCTACCGCGTGCTGGTGCTGGTCTTCGTCTTCGCCGGTGCCGTGCTCGCGCTGGACCTCGTCTGGTCCCTCGCCGACCTGTTCATGGCCTTCATGGCCACGATCAACCTCGTGGCCCTGGTGCTGCTGGCCGGGGTGGCCGTGCGGGTGCTCAAGAACTACGAGGCCCAGCGCAGGCAGGGGCTGGAGCCGGTGTTCCACAGCGGCGACGTCCCCGGGCTGTCCGGGCTCGGGGCGTGGGACGGCACCGACGTGGTGACCACCCGCGCGTACTGGGACGACCTGGCGGCCCAGCGCGTCCGCTGAGCCGATCCACCGAGCCGATCCGCTGAGCCTGTCCGGCGCGGATGCACCGCATGGTGCCGTCCGCGCCGGACGCTCTACAGTGACAGCATGGAATCTCGAACCCAGATGACCGCCGCGGAACTCCGACAGCTCCAGGCGCCGCTCAAGGACCGCTACCGGGCGGAGCCCGAGGCGGCCCGCACGCCCCTGCACTCCCACGGGGACTTCCGGGACCCCGGCCTGACCTGCACGGTGGACACCTGGGCCGGCCCCGTGCGCGGCGGCCCGCACGCCGCCACCGGCGGCGACGGCAGCGACGCCTGCTCCGGGGACATGCTCCTCGACGCGCTCCTGGCCTGCGCCGGGGTGACGCTGCGCAGCGTCGCCACCGCCATGGGCGTGGAGGTGCGCTCGGCCGAGCTGACCGCCGACGGCATGTTCGACGCCCGCGGCACCCTGGGCGTCGACCGCTCCGTGCCCGTCGGCGTCCAGGACGTCGTGGTCACCGCCCGGGTGGACGCCGACCTCGACGACACCGCCCTGGAGCGCCTCGCGCGCGCCACGGAGCGGTACTGCGTGGTGAGCCAGAGCCTGAAGGCCGACGTGACGTTCGTCCTCGAGCGCGTGTAGCGACCCGCCCCTCGGGACGGCGACGGCCCCGGAAGCACCAGGCTTCCGGGGCCGTCGCGCGTCCCGGGACAGGAGGTCCCGGGACGGGACCTGTCAGGACAGGACCTGACGCTTCGCCGAGATGACCCCGGTGTTGAAGCCGGCCAGGTGGAGGCCGCCGTGGAAGCGGGCGTGCTCGATCTTCAGGCAGCGGTCCATCACCACGTCGAGCCCTCCCTCCTCGGCGATCCGGGCGGCCTCCTCGTGCCAGGAGCCCAGCTGCAGCCACAGGGTCTTCGCGCCGACGGCCACGGCGTCGCGCGCCACGCCGGGCAGGTCGTCGTGGCGCCGGAAGGCGTCGACGAGGTCGGGGGTCTCCGGCAGGTCCGCCAGGGACGGATAGACGGGCCGGCCCATGATCTCCCGCAGCACCGGGTTGACGAAGTACACCCGGTACGGCGAGGAGGACAGCAGGTAGGTGGCGACGAAGTAGGAGGCGCGGGAGGGCTTGTCGGAGGCCCCCACGATGGCGATCGACTCCGTGCCGCGCAGCAGGTTCAGCCGCTCGGGGGCGCTGGGGCCCTGCCAGGTGCGGGTCTCGGCGGTCATCGGAGTGCTCCTTCGACGGTCGGGGCGGACGTCCGGGCGAGCCCGGTGGCCGCGGAGAGGGCCTGGTCGAGGTCCCAGAGGATGTCCTCGGCGTCCTCGATGCCCACGGAGATGCGGATGAGGTCCTCGGACACCCCGCCCACCTCCAGCTGCTCGGGACTGAGCTGCTGGTGCGTGGTGGAGGCCGGGTGCAGCACGAGGGTGCGGGCGTCGCCGATGTTGGCGAGGTGGCTGGCCAGCTGCAGGTTCTCGATGAACCGCTCGCCGACCTGCCGCCCGGTGAGCTCGCCGGTGGCCGTCACGCCGAACGAGAAGACGGAGCCCACGCCCAGCGGCAGGTACTTCCGGGCCCGCTCGTGGTGGGGGTGGCCGGGCAGCCCCGCGTAGTTGACGTAGGAGACCCGCGGGTCCTCCGCCAGCCACTGCGCCACCGCCGCGGCGTTGGCCAGGTGGGCGTCCATCCGCTGCGGCAGCGTCTCGACGCCCTGCAGCAGGTTCCACGCCGACTGCGGGGACAGCGCCGGGCCGATGTCCCGCAGCTGCTCCGAGCGCAGCTTGGTCAGGAAGCCGTACTCGCCGAAGTTCTCCCACCAGGAGACGTTGTTGTAGGAGGGGACGGGCTCGGTCATGGACGGGAAGTTCCCGTTGCCCCAGTCGAAGCGCCCGGACTCGACGACGACGCCGCCCAGCGTGGTGCCGTGGCCGCCCAGGAACTTGGTGGCCGAGTGGATGACGATGTCCGCGCCGTGCTCCATCGGACGGATCAGGTACGGCGGGGTCATCGTGGCGTCCACCACGAGCGGGATGCCGGCGACGTGGGCCACGGCCGCCAGGCCCTCGAGATCGGCGACCTCCCCGGAGGGGTTCGCGACGACCTCGGTGTAGACGGCCTTGGTGTTCGGCCGCAGCGCCGCCCGGTAGTCCTCCGGGTCCGTGCCGTGCACGAACGTGGTGTCCACGCCGAAGCGGCGCAGCGTGACGTCGAGCTGGGTGACGGTCCCGCCGTAGAGCTGCCCGGCCGCCACGAGGTGGTCGCCCGCCTGGGCGAGCGCGGCGAAGGTCAGGAACTCGGCGGCCATCCCGGAGGCGGTGGCCACGGCGCCGATGCCGCCCTCCAGGGAGGCGATGCGCTCCTCGAACGCGGCGACGGTGGGGTTGCCGATGCGGGAGTAGATGTTGCCGTACTTCTGCAGGGCGAACAGGTTGGCGGCGTCGTCGGCGTCCTTGAAGACGAACGAGCTGGTCTGGTAGATCGGGACCGCGCGGGCGCCGTGCTCGGCGTCGGGGGTGCCCCCGGCGTGCAGGGCGCGGGTGCGGAACCCGAACTGGTGGTCGGCCATGGGAAGGACTCCTCGTGCGAGTGGTGCCGCTGGTCGGTCCCGGGCGGAGAGGTGTCCCGGCGGGGGTGCCGGGAGTGCGCTGCTCCATCGGTCCTGGCGGTAGCACCGTGCGGTCTGCGACGTCGACCACGGTTGCTGCGGCGTCGTCGATCCAGGTCTCTCGGCCGCTCGGGATGGCTGCCCTCCATTCTGCGGCTCCGGGTGCCGGAGCGCCAGCCGGGCCCCGGGGAGGCCCCGGCGGGCTATGCTCGGCACCAGTCGTGGAGCGCAGCCGCCTCCGCGGTCCCGACGACGCTGCGGAGGAATCCTGTGACCGGCACACGGCAGTACACCATCGACGTCATCGCCGGCGACGGCATCGGCCAGGAGGTCATGCCGGCCGCGCTGCGCTGCGTCGACGCCCTGGCGGGCGCGCACGGCTTCACCGTGCGCTGGCGCGAGCGGGACTGGGGCTCGGACCACTACCGGGCGCACGGGAGGATGATGCCGGCCGACGGCATCGAGCAGCTGGCCTCCGGGGACGGCGTCCTGCTCGGCGCGATCGGCGACCCGGACATCCCCGACGACGTGACCCTGTGGGGGCTGCTGATCCCGATCCGCCGGGAGTTCCACCAGTACGTCAACCTCCGGCCGATCCGGATCCTGCCCGGCGTCACCTCGCCGCTGCGCGGGCTCGACGAGCTGGACCTGGTCGTCGTCCGCGAGAACATCGAGGGGGAGTACTCGGAGGTCGGCGGCCGCATCTACCGGGGCCGGCCCGAGGAGATGGCTGTCCAGGAGTCCGTGTTCACCCGGGCGGGGGTGACCCGGATCGCCCGCTACGCGGCCGAGCTGGCCCAGGGGCGCTCCGGCCGGCTCATCTCGGCGACGAAGTCCAACGGGATCATCCACACCATGCCGTTCTGGGACGAGGTCGTGGAGGCCACGGTCGCCGAGCACCCGGGCGTGACGGTCGAGAAGGTGCTCATCGACGCGCTGGCCGCCCGGATGGTGCTCAAGCCGCGCAGCGTCGACGTGGTCGTGGCCCCCAACCTCTTCGGCGACATCCTCTCCGACCTCGCGGCCGGGGTCGCGGGCTCCATCGGGGTGGCGCCCAGCGCCAACCTGAACCCGGAGAAGACCCACCCGTCCATGTTCGAGCCGGTGCACGGCTCCGCCCCCGACATCGCGGGGCAGGGGATCGCGAACCCGGTGGGCACGATGTGGGCCGCGGCCATGATGCTGGATCACCTGGGCGAGGAGGAGGCGGCCCGGCACCTCGAGTCGGCCTTCGAGCAGGCCATGGCCGGCGGCACCCTGACCGGGGACCTGGGCGGCACGGCGAGCACCGAGGAGTTCACGCAGGCCGTGCTGGCCCGCTGCACCACGGCCCCCCGGGCCTTGACCCCGTAGCCCAGAGTCGTGCGGCCCAGGACCCGCGGACCGGTCCGGCGGAGCCCCCCGCCCGGCGGAACCGGGCCGCGGTCCGGCTCAGATCACCAGGCCCAGAGCGAACGGGCCGATCAGCACCGTGAAGAGCGTGATCAGGATGACGCCCACGATGTTGAGCACGATGCCGCCGCGGACCATCTCGGCGATCTTGACCTGGCCGGTGGCGAAGACGATGGCGTTGGGCGGGGTGCCCACCGGGAGCATGAAGGCGCAGGTGGCCGCCAGCGCCGCCGGGATCAGCAGCGTCATGGGGTCCACCCCGATGCCCACCGCGACCCCGCCCAGGATCGGGATGAACGTGGCCGCGGTGGCGGTGTTGGAGGTGATCTCGGTCAGCAGCAGCACGATCGCGACCACCGCCGCGAGCAGCAGGACGATCGGCAGCGCGCCGAGCCCGCTGACCTGCGCGCCGAACCAGGCGTCGAGCCCGGTGCCGGCCACCGCCGCGGCCAGGGACAGTCCGCCGCCGAAGAGCAGCAGCACCCCCCAGGGCAGGCCCTCCTCGGCGTCGTTCCACTCCAGGGTCATGTTGCCCTGCTTGTCCCCGGGCAGCAGGAAGAGCAGCACGCCGGCGCCGATGGCGACCACCGTGTCGTCGAAGAGCTCCAGCCAGGGCAGCTGCTCGCCGAGCTCGCCGATCCCGGAGAGCAGGCCGGGCACGATCCAGAAGAACGCCGCGGTGACGAACACGGCGAGCACGGTCCTCTCGCCCTTGCTCATGGGGCCCAGGGCGGCGATCTCCTCGTCGATGAGCTCCCGGCCCCCGGGCACCTCGGCCAGGTCGAAGCGGAAGATCACCCGGGTGATGAGCCACCACGCGAGGCCGATGAAGACCACCACGATGGGCACGCCGAGCATCATCCACTGGGCGAAGCCCACGGTGCGGTCCAGCTCGTCGCTGATGTAGCCGGCCACGATCGCGTTGGGCGGGGAGCCCAGCAGGGTGCCGAGGCCGCCGATCGTGGCCGCCCAGGCGATCGCCAGCACCAGGGCCACGCCGAACAGGCGCACGTCGCGGTCGTCGATCACGTCGCTGATGGCCTGACCGGACCGGATGTCCTCGCCCATCGCCGCCGCCTCGGCGCGGGTGGCGCCCTTGCGGCTGTTCTCGACCACCAGCGTGAGCACGGACAGCCCGATGGGCAGCATCATCAGGGTGGTCGCGGTGTTGGAGACCCACATGGACAGGAACGCCGTGGAGATCATCAGGCCCAGGATGATCTGCCGCGGATGGGTGCCGACCCGGCGCAGGGTCAGCAGCGCGATGCGGCGGTGCAGGTTCCACTTCTGCATGGCGATCGCGATCAGGAACCCGCCCAGGAACAGGAACACGATCGGGTTGGCGTAGGGGGCGGTGACCTCGGAGACCTCGAGCGCGGTCAGCACCGGGAACAGCACGATCGGCAGCAGCGAGGTCACCGACAGGGGCATGGACTCGGTCATCCACCACACCGCCATCAGCGTGGCCACCGCACCCACCACCCGGGCGTCGGCGGAGACGTCCGCTCCGCCGAGCAGGAACCACACGACGAGGGCCAGCAGCAGCCCCAGCCCGCGCAGGAGCCATGTGCGGGCCGGTGCCCGGGCGGGCTCGCGGTCCTCCGGCTCGTAGTCGAACTCACCTTGTTCGGGAATGACGCCCGGGGACCGCTCGCTCACGTGCTCCACCTCACACCTCGTCGTGTCGTCCCCGAAACGTAACAGTCCGTCATGGAACGGACAAGGCGTGGTGGGAGCGTCAGCCGTCGTCCGCAGCCCGCCGGGGGAAGCGGTTGCGCAGGTTCTCCCGCGCCACCGCGGAGAGGTTCTCGATCGGCAGCCCGGCCGGGCAGACCTCCACGCAGTCGCCCAGCAGCGAGCACGGGCCGAACTCGTCCTCGGCCGCGGCGAGCACCTTCGCGGAGCGCTCCCGGCGCTCGGCGTCGTTCTTGGCCAGCGGCGGCAGCTCCCGCAGCATGGTGCCCACGAACAGCTGCCCGGAGCCGTTGGGGCAGGAGGAGATGCACGCCCCGCAGCTGATGCAGCCGCCGTTGGCCAGCGCCTTCATCGCCACGGGGAACTTGGCCGCCTTGGCCACCCGGCGCAGCGCCTTCTTGTCCACCGAGAGGTCCTGCTTCACGGGCAGGGACGCCGCCTGCAGCGGCTCGATGCGGACGCGGTCCCCGTCCCGGTAGGCGCCCAGGTGCTGCATGCAGCTGGCCGCGTTGCGCTCGGGGCCGTGCGCCACGCCGTCGACCGTCACCCCGCACTTGCCGCACACGCCCTCGCGGCAGCCGTCGTCGAAGGCGACGGGCTCCTCGCCGGCGTCCGCCCGCTGGGCGTTGATCCGGTCCAGGAGCTCGAGCACGGTCATGTCCGGGCCGGCGTCCGGGACCACGTGGGTCACGAAGTGCCCCGGCTCGTCCGGGGAGGCCTGGCGCCACACGTCCACGGTCAGGGAGAAGGTGCTCACTCGCTCGGATCCTTGTCGTCTGGGGGTCGTCCGGGAAGGGGTCAGCGGACCGCGCGCGTCAGCACGGCCACCGGGATGGTGGTGTTGCCGACGGCCACCGCGGCGCCGAAGGCGTTGGCGCCGATCCGCAGCCGCCGCCGGGTGCGCCGGTCGCTGCCCGCCCCGACGTCGTTGGCGATCTCCGGGATGCCGTGCACCAGGTGCGCGGCCAGCGCGGCCATCGACACGGCGTACGCGACCGCCACGGGCGGGCGGGACAGGCTCGCGACGAGGTTGGCGTAGGCGCTGCCGTGCGCGAAGTCCCGGGACGCCGCGGGACGGGTGCCCGTCGTGAGGTCCAGGACGTGGAAGGCGGTGAACAGGCCCAGCACGCCGCCGGTGCTGCGCATCGAGCGCCGGGCGACCTCCCACGGGGAGCGGCGCCGTTCCCGCGGCCGCCGGGGCCGCCGCGGCAGGAGCGTGCCGTTGGCCCGCCAGGCGCGGGCGGTGAGCATCCCCGCGGCGCCCACGTGCACGACCAGGCTCGCGGTGAGGGCCGCGCGCGCCGCCCAGAGCACGGTGCCGCGAGGCAGCACGGGAGCCCCGGCGGTGCGGAGGAACTCGGCGTAGGCGTTGAACTTCTCCTCGCCCTGGTAGACCTTCAGGTTGCCGAGCATGTGCACCAGCACGTAGCCGGAGAACACGGCGCCGGACCCGGCCATCCCGAGCTTGAGGTCGGTGCTGGACAGCTCGGGGAGCGCGGCGGGGAGGGGGATGCGGGGCAGCTCCGGCAGGAGGCGGCGCCGGGCCGGGGCGGGGGTGGCGGGGGAGGAGCTCACGGTGTTCATCCTAGGAGTCCGACGCGGGGCTGGTCACACGGCTCAACCTGGGGTCATCCGGCTTGACGGCACGGGGCCGGGCACCCCGGGCGGCTCAGCCGCGCGCCGCCAGCACCTCGGCGATGCGCTCGAGCGCCTCCTCGTTCTGCAGGGAGGAGCGGTCGCCGAGCGGCTCGCCCTCCCACAGCTGCGCGAGGAGCCGGCGGGTGATCTTCCCGGAGCGGGTCTTCGGCAGGTCCGGGACCGCCACGACGGCCCGCGGCTTGGCGATCGGGCCGATCTCGTGGGAGACGTGCTCCCGCAGGGCCGCGGTCAGCTCGTCCGCCGGCACCCGCCCGGCCTCGGGCGTCAGCACGACGTACGCGAGCACCGCGTGCCCGGTCAGCTCGTCGCGCACGGGAGCGGCCCCGGCCTCCACGACCCACGGGTGGGTGACGAGGGCCGACTCGATCTCGATGGTCGACAGCCGGTGCCCGGAGACGTTGATGACGTCGTCGACCCGGCCCAGGATGTAGATGTCGCCCTCCTCGTCGTAGCGGGCGCCGTCCCCGGCGAGGAACCAGCCCTGCTCGGCGTAGGCCTGCCAGTAGGAGGACAGGTAGCGCTGCGGGTCGCCCCAGACGGTGCGCGCCATCGACGGCCCGGTCCGGTCGACGACGACGAAGCCCTGCACACCGGGCGGGACCGTCGCCCCGGCCTCGTCGACCACGCGGGTGGAGAGCCCCGGGACGGCTCGGGTGGCGCAGCCGGGCTTGAGGGCGGTGTGCGGGGCGCCGTCGTCGAACGTCCCGGGGGGCGCGAACTGCGGGTCGTGCGGGCGCGGGGACATCACGGTCGCGCCGGTCTCGGACTGCCACCACGTGTCCACGAACGGCACCTCGTCCCGGCCCAGCTGCGCGCGCAGCCAGCGCCAGGCCTCCGGGTTGACCGACTCGCCCACGGAGCCGAGCAGCCGGACGGAGTTGAGGTTGTAGAGCGGGGGGACGCCCTTGGGGAACGCGCCCATGAGCGAGCGGATCAGGGTGGGCGCCGTGTAGTAGGTGGTGACCCCGTAGCGCTCGATCACCTCGAAGTGCCGGCCCCAGTGCGGGGTGTTCGGGGTGCCCTCGTAGATCACCTCGGACACGCCGTTGACCAGCGGGCCGTAGATCTCGTAGGTGTGCGCGGTGACCCAGGCGAGGTCGGCGGTGCACCAGTGCACGGTCGAGTCGACCTTGGCGGGGTCGTTGACGGCGGACAGCTCGTCGGGCCGCAGCCGCCCCTCGTCGTCGCGCACGTCCGGCAGCAGGTCGAAGAGCAGGGCGTGGGTGTAGGCGGCCTGCACCAGGTACCCGCCCATGGTGTGCACCAGGCCCTTGGGGCGGCCGGTGGTGCCGGAGGTGTAGATGATGAACAGCGGGCTCTCCGCGTCGAAGGCCTCGGCCTCGTGCACGTCGGACTGCTCGGCCACCAGCTCGTGCCACCACACGTCGCGCCCGCGCGTCCACGGGACCGCGTCCTCCTCCTTGGAGTGCGTCCCCCGGGTCCCGCGCGGCAGGTCGCTGCGGCCCGGGCGGGAGGTGCGGCGCACCACGACGACGTGCTCGATCGCGTTGTCCCCGCCGCACGCCTCGTCGGCGACGGCCTTGACGGGCACCACGGCCCCGCGCCGGTGCTGCCCGTCCGTGGTCACGAGCACCTTCGCGCCGGTGTCCTCGACGCGGAACCGCAGGGCCTCGGCGGAGAACCCGCCGAAGACCAGCGAGTGCACGGCGCCGATCCGGGCGCAGGCCAGCGTGATGATGACGGTCTCCGGGATCACCGGCAGGTAGACCACCACCCGGTCGCCCTGCTCCACGCCCAGGGCGAGCAGGGCGTTGGCCGCCCGGGACACCTCGCGCTGCAGGTCCGCGTAGGTGTAGACCAGCCGGTCGCCGGGCTCGCCCTCGAAGTACAGGGCCACGTGGGCGCCGCGGCCCGCCTCGACGTGGCGGTCCACGCAGTTGTGCGCCACGTTGAGCGTCCCGCCCTCGAACCACGCCAGCTCCGGGACCGACCAGGTGGGGTTGCCGTCCGCGTCCTGCCCGATCCGCCGCGGGCCCTCGAAGCGGTGCGCCGTGGTCCACGGCTCGGACCAGTCGAGCCGGGAGGCCTGGCCCTCCCAGAAGGCGACGCGCGCGGCGTCGGAGACCAGGGCCGGGTTCGGGGTGGGGGAGAGCGGGTCGCTCCAGCTGGCGTTCACGGTGCTGCGGTCCTTTCCTGGCGGCACGGGCGTGCCCGGTGTGTGCCCACTGTGCCAGACGGGGATGTCAGGCCCATTTCTTCACGGCCCACTTCTCGAACACGCCCAGCAGCGCGTCGGAGAGCTTGCCGAGCACGGCCAGCAGGACGATGGCCAGCAGCAGGCGGTCGGTGCGGCCGTTGTTCTGCGAGTCGGTGAGGAGGAAGCCCAGCCCCATGGACGCGCCCAGCAGCTCCGCGGCCACCAGGAACAGCCACGCCTGGGCCAGCGCCAGGCGCAGCCCCGAGATGACCGAGGGCATGACCGCCGGCAGCTGCACCGTGGTGAGCAGCCGCAACCCGTGCACGCCGAAGGCCCGGGCCGCCTCGAGCAGGTTGCGGTCCACGTGCTGCAGGGCGGCCGAGACGGTGGTGTAGACGGGGAAGAACGCCCCGATCGCCACCAGCGTCACCTTGGAGTCCTCGCCGAGGCCGATCCACAGCAGCAGCAGCGGCACCCACGCCAGCGAGGGTACCGCGCGGAAGGCCCCGATCGTGGGGCCCACGAGCGCGGAGCCCCAGCGGGAGAGCCCGATGAAGGAGCCCGCCGCCAGGCCCAGCCCGGCGCCGACCAGGAAGCCGATGAGCACGCGCTGGGTGGAGATGCCCACGTGCGTCCACAGCTCGCCCCGGGACAGCAGGTCGGCGCCGGCGGTCAGGACCGCCAGCGGGGCGGGCAGCTGGACGGCGCTGAAGGCCCCGGCGGTGGACAGCACGTGCCACAGCACCAGCAGCGCCGCGGGCAGGAGCAGGCCGAGTCCCGCGCGCAGCAGGGGACGGCGGCGGGGCTGCGCGACGGGGGCGGGCGCCGCGCCCGGGTCGTCGGCGCCGACGGCGTCGTCGGTGCGGACGGCGTCCCCGGACGGGCTCAGCGGCGCCGTCACAGCCCGGCCTCCGCGCCCTCGGCGGCCTCGGCCACGCGGGCGGCGTCGGCGCCCTCGGCGTAGGAGCTCTCCACGAGGCCGGCCAGGGCCTCGTCGATCTCCTCCTGGCCGGACACGTCACCGGAGTCCACGAAGATCGGGCCGACCTTCTCGAGCACGGCCAGCTGCTGCTCGCCGGGCACGTGGTCGATGTCCAGGCGGGTCCGTTCGAGCACCTGCTCGGCCACGGACAGCTCGATCCCGGCCGCGTCGGCGAGCAGCTGGGCGGTCTCCTCGGGGTGGGCCAGTGCCCAGTCCCGGGCGTAGGCGTAGACGTCCACCACGGTCTGCGCCGCCTCGGGCTGCTCCTCGAGGAAGGTCTCGTGCGCGTTGAGGAAGCCGTAGGTGTTGAAGTCCACGTTGCGGTAGAACAGCTCGGCGCCGTTCTGCTCCGCGGCGGCCATGATCGGGTCCAGCCCGGACCAGGCGTCCACCTGGCCGTTCTCCAGCGCCGAGCGGCCGTCGGCGTGCTGCAGGTTCTGGATCGTGACGTCGGCCGGGTCCACCCCGCCCTCCTCGAGGGCCTGGAGCAGGAAGAAGTAGGGGTCGGTGCCCTTGGTGGCGGCCACGGTGCGGCCCTCGAGGTCGGCCACCGACCCCACCCCGCTGCCCGGGGTGGTGACGAGCGCGGACCACTCCGGTTGCGAGTACAGGTCGATCACCTTGATCGGGGTGCCGTTGCTGCGGGCCAGCAGCGCCGCGGAGCCGGCGGTGGAGCCGATGTCGACCGCCTCGGCGCGCAGCGCCTCGTTCGCCTTGTTCGAGCCCGCGGACTGCACCCACTCCACCTCGGTGCCCTCCTCGGCGAAGGCGGCCTCGAGCCAGCCCTTCTCCTTGATCACCACGGAGAGCGGGTTGTAGGTGGCCCAGTCGACCGTGACCTTCTCGGCCGCCTGTGCCTCGCCGGAGCCCTCACCCGAGCCCTCCCCGGCCATGCACCCGGTCAGGGACAGGGTCAGGACGGCGGCGAGGGCGGGGACCGTGCGGGCGGGGCGCGGGGACAGCGGCATGGTGGGGCCTTTCGTGGTGGGGTGGGCGTGCCGGGCGGACCCGGCGCGGCGCAGGGCCGCGCCGCGCCCGGGGGGAGCGGGGCGGGATCAGCGGGTCGCGGGGTGGTGGGCGTCGACGCCCAGGTGGCCGAGCAGCTGCACCCGCAGCTCGGCGAGGACCTCGGAGGCCCGGTCGCGGGGACGGTCGCCGGGCACGGAGAGCACCGTGCTGATCGAGGCGGGGGCGGTCGGGCCGGTGCGGCCCAGGACCACGATCCGGTCGGCCAGCTGCAGGGCCTCGTCGACGTCGTGGGTCACCAGCAGGACGGTGGTCGGCTGCGCGGCGTGGACGGTGAGCAGGAGGTCCTGCATCCGCAGCCGGGTCAGGGCGTCGAGGGCGCCGAAGGGCTCGTCGAGCAGCAGCACGCCGGGGTTGCGGGCCAGCGCCCGGGCCAGCGACGCGCGCTGGGCCATGCCGCCCGAGATCGCCCGGGGACGGTGGTGGGCGTGGGCGGTCAGCCCGACCAGGTGCAGCAGGTCGTCGATCACGGCGTCGGCCTCGGCCCGGCCCAGCCCGGAGGGCAGCCCCAGGCGGACGTTCTCGCGCACGGAGCGCCACGGCAGCAGCCGCGGCTCCTGGAAGGCGACGGCGCAGCGCGGGTCGATCCCGGAGACCGGGGTGCCGTCGATGAGCACCCGGCCGGCCGAGGCGGTGTCGAGGCCGGCGGCGGCCCGCAGCAGCGTGGACTTGCCGCAGCCCGAGGGCCCCAGGATCGCCAGGACCTCCCCGGGCCGGGCCGTGACGTCGACGTCGTGCAGGACGTGGTGGTCGTACCCGCCGGACGGGAAGGCCTTGCCGACGTGCTCGAAGGCCACCGAGCAGGCGCGCTTCGCGGTGGCCGGTGCGGCAGTGGTGGACGGTGCAGAGCCCAGCAGAGACGTGCCCATGATCAACTCCATCGGTCCTGGCATTAGCACCTCGCACGGGGATCGGACGGATCCGTGCCGGTTGCTGCGACGTCGACGAGCCAGGTCTCTCAGCCGCTCCGGATGGTTACCGCCCCATTGAACGTGCTCCGCGGGCCGCCTGGCAAATCGCTCCGCGGGCCGTCATGGTCGAAAACGGTGGCACGCCGCGCCCTCGTGCCGCACCATGGACCCATGACGAGCCGGAACACCCCGACCCGGGCGGACCTGGTCCGCGACGCCTGCACGGCGTTCGCGGCGGTCCTGGACGGGCTCGGGGACGACGACTCCTGGGCTCCCACCGGCTGCCGCGGGTGGTCGGTGCGGGACCTCGCCCACCACTGCGCCGCGGATGCGGTGCGCGGTCTGGTCGCCCTGCACACGCCCACCACGGCCCGCCCGGATCGGGACGCCGCGACCTACTGGGCGGACCGGGGGGTGGACCCCGCGGCCGCGGCCGAGGACCGGCGCCGCACCCGGGCGGCGGCGAGCCTGTACCCGGACTGGGAGGAGCTGCGGGGGCACTACCGGGAGTCGGCGCGGGCGCTGGTGCACGCGGCGGAGCGCTGCCGGCCCGGCGGGACGGTCCGCACCCAGGGCCACGTGCTCCGGGTCGACGACCTCCTGAGCACCCTGGCCGTGGAGGCCACGGTGCACCACCTGGACCTCATCGAGCACCTGGAGGGCTGCCCGGGGCCGGCGGTGGACGGGCTCGCCGAGGTCCGCCGGGTCCTCATCGACCTGTGGGAGCGGGAGCCGCCCGAGCACTGGAGCGACGAGCACTTCGCCCGGGTGGGCACCGGCCGCGCGGCCCTGCCCGCCCAGGACCGCGCGCACCTGGGCCCCGAAGCCGACCTGTTCCCGCTCTTCTCCTGACCCATCCCTCCTGCCCTCCCGCCGGGATCGCACGTGTCGGCGACCCGTGCGCGGTGGCCGGGACGTGCAACCTCGGGACATGGTGGGGATGCGTGCGGGACGTGGGCGGCGGGTTCGTGCCAGGGTGGGGGCATGAGCCGCAACGACCCAGCCGTGATCGACCGCCTGATGACACAGTCCGGACGGTGGGCCGTGGTGGGGCTGACCGGGAACACGGCCCGGCCCGCGCACTCGGTCGCCAAGCGCATCCGGGACGACCTCGGCATGACGATCGTCCCGGTCAACCCGAAGGGCGAGGTGGTGCACGGTGAGCCCGGCTTCCGCACGCTCGCCGAGGTCCCGGGGCGGATCGACGTGGTGGACTGCTTCGTCAACTCCCGCCGCGTCGGGGCCGTCGTGGACCAGGCCATCGCCGCCGGCGCCAGCGCCGTGTGGCTGCAGCTGGGCGTCGTGGACCACGCGGCGGCGGACCGCGCCGCTGCCGCGGGACTCGACGTGGTGATGGACACGTGCCCGCTGATCGAGCTCGGGGCGCGGCTGCGGCGCGGCTGGACGCTGGACCCGCGGCGCTCGCCGCCGCTCGCCCCGCCGGCCTGACTCCTCCCGCGGTCCTTCCGCGAGTTTCCGTGATCCTCCCGTGCACCGGGTGGACGAGGGGTTGCCCCGTGTGCGGGGGGAGCCGCTAAGCTGGTCCGCGACGACGATGACGAGTCCCGACGCGAAGCTCTGGCTGGTCGGGCGGCAACCCTCTCCCGTAGCGGGGTGCCCCAGATGAACATCGGGCCGCGGCGCACTCGCCCCGTGGCAAGTACGGCGCCCACGAGTGCGTCGGACCCGCGAGCAGGTCTTCACGACGCACGGGCGCGGGTCGATGATCGACCTGGGAGGTCCCTGTGAGCAAGCGCATCGCCCTGAACGCCTTCGACATGACCTGCGTGGGGCACCAGGCCCCGGGCCTGTGGAAGCACCCGCGCTCCCGCGCCGACGAGTACAACACCCTCGAGTACTGGACGGACGTCGCCCAGGTCCTGGAGAAGGGCCTGTTCGACGCGATGTTCCTCGCCGACGTGGTCGGCTACTACGACGTCTACCGGAACTCCGCGGCGCCGGTGATCAAGGACGCCACCCAGATCCCGGTCAACGACCCGTTCATGCAGATCTCCGCGATGGCGGCCGTGACGAAGCACCTCGGCTTCGGGGTGACCAGCGCGATCACCTACGAGCAGCCGTATCCGCTGGCACGGAAGTTCGCGACCCTCGACCACCTGACCAAGGGCCGGATCGGCTTCAACGTGGTGACGTCCTACCTGAAGTCCGCGGCCGAGAACCACGGGCTGACGGAGCAGATCTCCCACGACGAGCGGTACGAGATCGCCGAGGAGTTCATGGAGGTCTGCTACAAGCTGTGGGAGGGGTCCTGGGAGGACGGTGCGGTCAAGCGCGACCGCAAGAACGGGGTCTTCGCCGACCCGTCCCTCGTGCACCCCATCCAGCACCACGGCAAGTACTTCGACGTGCCGGGCATCGGGCTGACCGAGCCGTCCCCGCAGCGCACCCCGCTGATCTTCCAGGCCGGCGCCTCCTCGCGCGGGCGCGCCTTCGCCGGGCGGCACGCGGAGGCGGTGTTCGTGGGCGGCATCCGCCCGGACCTCACCCGCGTGGTCACCGACAAGCTGCGCGACGAGGCCGAGGCCCAGGGCCGGGGGCGGGACGACCTCAAGATCTTCGCCATGCTGCACGTGATCGTCGACGAGACCGACGCGAAGGCCGAGCAGAAGCGGCGCGACTACGAGCAGTACGCGGACGCCGACGGCGCCCTGGGTCTCGTGGGCGGCTGGTCCGGGGTGGACCTGGGCCGCTACGACGAGAACGACGTGCTGGAGTACATCAAGACCGACTCCATCCAGTCCTTCCTCACCCCGTTCACCACCGCGGACCCGAAGAAGAAGTGGACGGTCAAGGAGGTCGCCAAGCACATCTCGATGGGCGGGATGGGCGTGCCGATCGTCGGGTCCCCGCAGACGGTGGCCGACGAGCTGGAGCGGTGGATCGACGACGGCGGCCTGGACGGCATCAACCTCGCCTACCACGTCTCCCCGGGCTCGTTCGAGGACTTCGTGGAGTGGGTCGTGCCGGAGCTGCAGAAGCGCGGCCGCTACCGCACCGCCTACGAGGGCACCACGCTGCGCGAGAACGTCTACGGCGCCGGACGGACCAGGGTGCTCGACACCCACCCGGCCGCGCGGTATCGGGGCGCCTACGCCGGCAAGCCGTCCGCCGCGGACACCCCCGCCCGCGATCTCGTGTCCTGACGCACTCGGGGTCGCGGGCCCCGCGCTCTTCCACCGCGTGCGGCAGCGCAGTACTCTGGTGGTACCAAGCATGCTTTCCATGAACGTCCGCCGCTCCGGTCCCACACCCGGATCACCGCAGACACGAAGGAAGCGAGGCACCACCATGACCACTCCCGCCGCCCGGCCGGACCACCGGACCGCGCACCGCTCACCTGTCCAGACCGCCGCTCTGCTGTACGGGGCGGTCTTCCTGCTCGTGGGCGTGGCCGGCTTCATCCCGGGCCTGACCACGAACTACGACCAGCTCATGGCCGCCGGCCACCAGTCCGAGGCGATGCTGCTGGGCGTCTTCCAGGTCTCCTGGCTGCACAACATCGTCCACCTGCTCTACGGTGTGGCCGGGCTGGCCCTGGCCCGCTCCGCCGCCGGGGCCCGCAGCTTCCTGCTGTGGGGTGGGCTGGTCTATCTGGTCCTGTGGATCTACGGGCTGCTCGTGGGCCCGGAGTCGCCCGCGAACGTCGTGCCGGTGAACACCGCCGACGACTGGCTGCACCTGGTCCTGGGCGTGACCATGGTGGGCCTGTCCTTCCTGCGCCGGGACACCCACGACCGCAGCGCCACGCGCAACACCACCGGCCCGGCCTACTGACCGCTCCGCCGCACCGACAGCGCGGTGCGGCCAGCAGGTCCGCACAGCAGGCCCGCACGGCAACGGCTCCCCCGCCTCGGCGGGGGAGCCGTTGCCGTGCGGCGGGGCCGGTCAGCCGGCCGGGGCGGCGCGCCAGCGCAGCAGGGCCGCCACGTCCGTGCTGTCCGGCAGGGCTCCGGGCGGCACGAAGACCGGGCGGCCGTCGGTCAGCACCGCGGCGCGGACCAGCGCGGCGTCGGCAGGTACCCGGCCGAGCACGCGGGCGCCCACGGCCTCCGACTCCGTCACGGCGACCCACGGCTCGGCGTCCAGCGCGAGCAGCTGCTGCTCCGCGTCCAGGTGGGTGTCGTCGATCAGCAGCGTCTCGGCCTGCGCCTGCTGGAGCGCCGAGACCACCGGCTCGATCCCGGACACCGCCGTGGGGTCCGGGCGGCCCTGCTGCTCGGCCAGCCGCTCGAGCAGCTCGTGCTGCCGGTGGGCGATGACCTCCGCGACGCGCCCCTCGACCTGGTGGCCGAAGTCGGCGGACTGGCTGCCCTCGGCCCGGGTGTTCGCGTCCACGACGCTCACCAGGGCACGGGTGGCCTTGGACAGCTGCTCCTCGACGAGGCCCCGGGCCCGCAGGTCCCCGGCCAGGACGACGAGCTGCGCCCCGCTCTCGGCCACGACCTTGTCGATCTGCTCGGCGACCTGCTCCGTGTTGCGCCGCCACACGTCCTCGGTGTGCCGCTGCCAGCGTCCCTGCGACCAGCCGCCGCCGGGGAACTTCTTCAGGTGCTCGGTCTCGCCCTCGATCTGCTGCTCGTCCAGGGCGCGGGCGCGGCTGGCGTACTCCAGGCAGATCTCGCCGCCGTCCCGCCCCACCTCGGCCACCACGTAGGGGAAGTCGTCCGGACGGTGCCGGAACAGGGGGGTGAGGTCGGGCACCTCGCCCACCTCGAGCACGCCGCGCCCGGCCAGGGGGCCGGGGAGGACCTCGTTGATCTCCACGGCGCCGTCGCGCACCAGCAGATAGCGGCACACCGGGTCCGGCACGCCCTCCGCCGGGCGCACGGCGGCCTCCACCGCGGCGAGATCGGCCTTGGACGCCCCCTGCTGCTCCAGCTCCCGGCAGATGTTCTCCGGCAGGACGTCGATCGCGTGCAGCGAGTCGACCGTGCCCGTGCTGATGTCCGTGTACACGGTGCACCAGGGACCGGTGCTCTTGAACAGTTCGGCATAGCGGTGGAATCGACTCGTCATGATGGACAACTCCTGCTGTTGAGCGGTGCTTCCTGTGGTGCAGACCACGTTATCGGACGCCCAGGGGGCTGGGAACAGCGGCCGGGCCGAGTAAGGTCGGACGCACGCGACCGGTCGCCCGACCGGTGGCTCCATCGGTCCCACGACGCAGGAGGCAGCCATGAGCGACGCACCCGGTTCGAGCAGCGAGTACAACGAGGCCGACCGGCTCGAGCAGTCGATCGACGCCGAGCCGCCCGAGATGGACGACCAGGACGTCGAGGCGTCGGCGCACACGCCCGACCGCTCGGAGGCGTCCTCGCTCGAGGCGAATCCCGCCGACCTCGAGGAGCAGGACCGCGAGGTCACGCTCGAGGAGCCGGCCGAGGGGTCGACGCTCGAGGAGATCTGAGCCCCGTGCCGCGTGCGGGCCCGCCCGGCCGTTCCTGCGGACGGCCCGCGGCGGGCGCCGCCGCGCCGGGCGCGCGGCTCAGACCGCCGACCAGCCGCCGTCCGAGGGCAGGACGACACCGTTGACGTTGGACGCGTCGTCGCTGGCGAGGAAGACGACGACGGCGGCCACCTGCTCCGCCGTGGCGGTGTAGGGGACGTTCTGCAGGAACGCTCCCATCCGCCCGGGGAACAGATCCGAGTCCATGGGGGCCTCGATGCCGGTCGCGGTCGCGCCGGGAGCCACGGCGTTGGTGCGGATGCCGTCGGCCGCGTGCATGAGGGCGGTGTTGCGGGTCAGCCCCACCACCGCGTGCTTCGAGGCCGTGTAGGCGGCGCCGGCGGCGGAGCCGCGCAGGGAGGCCTCGGAGGCCACGTTGACGATCGCCCCTCGGCCGGAGGCCCGCAGCAGCGGGATCGCCGCCCGGGTCAGCCGCATGACGGCGACGACGTTGACGGCGAAGACCCGGTCCCACGTCTCGTCGTCGACCTCGGCGACGGATTCGAACCGGTCCATGATCCCGGCGTTGTTGACGAGCACGTCCAGCCGGCCGTCCGCGGCCGCGAGCACCCGGCCCGCCGCGCCCTCCTCGGTGAGGTCGGCCACCACGGGGAACAGCGGCAGGAGGGGTTCGTCCGCCACCAGGTCCTCCAGCCGGCGCGCCGAGGAGTCCACCACCACGACGGTGGCCCCCTCCCGGGCGAGCCGGAGCGCGGTGGCGCGCCCGATCCCGGAGCCCGCCCCGGTGACGACGGCGGTGCGGGCGGTGAAGCGCTGGTCGTCCACGGTGGCTCCTGCTGCTCGGCGGGCGGACGGGGAGCGCCCCCGGGCGGGCCGCGGTGACGCCCTCCCATTCTGGGGCGGAGCGGGTCGGGAAGAACTTCTCGGAAAAAATGTGACCTGCTGCATCCGGCGGGGGGTCCCCGCCGGTAGTACGGGTGCAAGGTCGATCCCGCTTCCGCCAGGGAGCCCGTTCAAGGAGCACACACCATGCGCAAGACCCTTTCCGCCGCCGCAGTCCTCGGCCTCGGTGCCGGCGCCCTCACCATGACCCCGGCGTTCGCCGCCGAGCACGCGGAGCTCTCCGTGCTGCACGGGGTCCCGGACACCGTCGTGGACGTGTACGTCAACGGCGAGCTGACTCTGGACGACTTCGAGCCCGGCACCCTGGCCGGCCCGCTGGAGCTGCCCGCCGGCAGCTACGACCTGGCGATCACCGCCCCGGACGCCGCGGACGCCTCGGCGCCGATCATCGGCCCCGTCACCGCGGACCTGCAGACCGGGACGAGCTACACGGCCGCGGCCCACCTGGACGCGGAGGGCAACCCCACGGCCGCCCTGTTCACCAACGACATGTCCGAGATCGAGGCCGGCAAGTCCCAGCTGACGGTCCGGCACGTGGCCGCGGCCCCGGCCGTGGACGTGCTGGCCGGTGGCCAGCCGGTCATCAGCGGTCTCGAGAACCCGAACGAGGAGTCCCTGACGGTCGACGCGGGCACGGTCTCCGCGTCCGTGGCCGCCGCCGGCACCACCGAGCCGGTCATCGGCCCAGCCGATCTCGAGCTGGCCGAGGGCACCCACAACATCGTGTACGCGTGGGGCTCCCTCGAGGCCGGGAACCTGGCCCTCGCCGTCCAGACCCTCGAGGGCATGGAGCAGGCGCCCGGGGCCGTGCCGGGCGGCCAGTCCGGCCTGGCGGCCCAGGAGCAGGACACCATGCTCACCGCCGGCCTCGCGGCCGCCGGTGCGCTGGGGCTCATCGGCGCCGCCTACGGCGCCCGCCGGGTGCTCGCGGGGAACCGCCGGTAGTGAACCGCCCCGGCAGCCACGGCCCGGGCGCGCGGCAGGCTGCGGCCCACCGCGCGCCCGGGCCCGCCACTCCCGGCGCCCGTCGTCGTCGTCTGGCGGCGGCGGGTGCCGGGGCTCTCGCCTCCGTGTCCCTGCTGGTCGCGGCCGCCGTCACGGCCCTCCCTGCCGAGGGCGGGCCCGCGCCGTCGGCGCCCCTGGCGGCGGGTCCCTGGACGGCCCCGGCGCCCGTGCCGGTGCCCGCCGCCGACCCGTCGGAGGACCCTGCGGACGGCACCGCGGACGGCACCGCGACGGCGCAGGACACGGCACCGGACGGATCGGCGGCCCGGGCGCAGGACCCGTCGCCGGCGGGCACGGCGCCGGACCGGATCCCCGACCGGGTCCCCGTCGCTCCCGCCACCCAGGCGCCCCGCCCGGACGTCCCCGCCCCCGTGCGGGTGGTGGTGGACGGGTCGCCGATCGACATGTCCGTGGTCCCCGTGGGGATCGAGGACAACGGCGCCATGACCATCCCGGACAACCACGTGGAGCTGGGCTGGTACCGGCACGGACCGGCCCCCGGATCCGGGGAGGGCGCCGCGGTCGTCGCCGGACACGTCGACACCCTCACCGAGGTCACGCCGATGGCGCGCCTGAAGGACGTGCCGGTCGGGGCGGAGGTCAGGGTGGAGCGCGCGGACGGCAGCGTCCAGCGCTACCGCACCGAGTCCGTCCGGCACATCCACAAGGAGTCCCTCGCGGACGCGGACCTGTTCCGCCGCACGGGCGAGCCCGTGCTCCACCTCGTGACCTGCGGCGGGGAGTGGCTCGAGGAGATCGGGGACTACGAGGACAACGTGGTGCTGAGAGCGGTCCCGGTGCCCTGAGGGACGGGAGGATGTGATGTCCATGACCGGATGGCCGGCGTCCACTAGGCTGGGCGGGACGCACACGCCCGGGTCCCACCCGGTCGCCCGTCACCACGACCTCCGGCCCACGAGGAGCCCTTCGCCGATGCCGCCGCCGCCCCCGGAATGGGGACCCGAGCTCGACGCCGCGTTCGCCGCGGGGGACGAGCAGGCGCTCAGCGCGGCCTACCGGCACTGCGCGGGCGTCATCCGGGGCCTCGCCGTCCGGGCCCTGCGGGACGACACGGCGGCGGACGACGTCGTTCAGGAGGTCTTCATCCGGGCGTGGAAGTATCGGTCCGGATACCGCCCCGAGCAGTCCTCGGCCCCCGCGTGGCTGATCGGCATCGCGCGCAACTGCATCGCCGACGCCGCCCGGACCGCCGGCCGGGAGGCGGAGCGCCGGCAGGCGGACGCCGTCCGGTCGGACCGGGAGCCGCGGCACGAGGAGTCGGACCTGCTCGTGGACCGGCTCGTGGTGCGGGCGGAGGTCGAGCGGCTGGGCCCGCCCCGGTCGACGATCATGGCGCTGGCGTTCTACGAGGAGCTCACGCACCAGCAGATCGCGCAGCACCTGGACCTGCCGCTCGGCACGGTCAAGAGTCATCTGAGGCGCGGCCTCATCAACCTGCGGACACGATTGGGAGACGGTCATGGCACACCTGAGTGAGGAGTCGCTGGCGCTCCTGGCTCTGGGTGAGGCCGGAGACGCCCAGGCCCAGGAGCACCTCGCCGCGTGCCCGGAGTGCGCCACGGAGCTCGAGGCCCTCCAGCACGTGGTGCAGGCCGCCCGCGCGCGACCGCCCGCCCCCGCGGCGCCGGGGCCGGAGGTCTGGGCCGCCATCCACGCCGAGCTGGGCCTCTCCGACGCGGTCGCGGCGGATCCGCTCGCCGGCTCCCGGGCCGGCGGCCGGCAGCGCGCTGAGGACGACGCCGCGGGCGGCGGGGACCCCGCGCCCGCCGACGACGACGGTGGCCGCGGCGGGGCGACCGTCGTGGACCTCGCGGCCCGCCGCCGGCGCGGGGTGCCCTATCCGCTGGCGGCCGCCGCGGCCGCGGCGGCGCTGCTGGTGGGAGGCCTCTCGGTCTGGGGCGCGCAGCGGCTGGGCCTGGAGCCCGAGCCCACGGTGCTGGCCACCGCCGAGCTCGAGCCCCTGGCCGGCTACACCGCCCGCGGCTCGGCCGAGGTGGACGAGCGGCCGGACGGGACCCGTCAGCTGGTGGTGCGCACCGACCCGGCCGACGTGGAGGGCTTCAAGGAGGTCTGGCTGCTGGCGCCCGACGCCCAGCGGATGGTCAGCCTGGGCGTGATGGCCGGGGACGAGGCCGTGTTCGTGCTGCCCGCGAACCTGGACGTGGGGGAGTTCCCCGTCGTGGACGTCTCGAACGAGCCGATCGACGGCGACCCGACGCACTCGGGGGACTCGATCGTGCGGGGCACCCTGCAGGCCTGAGCCGGCTCACGCCCAGCGCGGAGCAGCGCCGGGCTCGGGGCGGCGCCGGGCTCAGAGGAGCGCCGAGGTCAGCCGGGCCACGTTGTCCGCGTACTTCTGCCACAGCGGCCGCCGCTTCCACGCCTCGACGTCCAGCAGCGTGCTGGCCTCGTGGAACTCGGCGACCACCGCGTCCATCCGCCGCCGGAACTCGCGGTCCACGATGTACACGGACACCTCGAGGTCCAGGGCGAAGGAACGTTCGTCCATGTTGGAGGAGCCGATCACCGAGACGTAGTCGTCCACGAGCACGAACTTGGCGTGCAGGACCGTGGGGGAGCGGTAGCGGTAGATCTTCACCCCCGCCTCGACCAGTTCCTGGTAGTAGGAGTTCTGGGCGTGGTGGGCGAGGACGTGGTCGGAGGTCTCGCCCACGAACAGCTGCACGTCCACCCCGGACTGGGCCTCGGTGGTCAGCGCGTGCATCAGCGACTCGTCCGGGACGAAGTAGGGGCTCGCGATGATGATCTGCTCGTTGGCGTTGTAGATCAGGTGGTTGAACAGGCGCAGGTTGTTCTCCGTCTCGAACCCGGGCCCGGAGGGCAGGACCTGGGCGAGGACGGGCCCCCCGACGTCGGGCACCTCGCGGGTGACCTCGTCGAGGAGGAGGTCACCGGTCTCGGAGTACCAGTCGCTCGTGAACAGCGCGTCGAGCTCGGCCACGACCGGGCCCGTGCACCGGATCATGAGGTCCTTCCACTCGAGGCCCTTCCGCAGGTTCTTCCGCTTGTTGTAGGAGCGGTGGATGACGTTCTGCGACCCGGTGAAGGCCAGGCTCCCGTCGACCACCAGGATCTTGCGGTGGTTGCGCAGGTCGGGCCGCTGCCACTCGCCCTTCCACGGCCGCACGGGGAGCATGCGCCGCCACGGGAGACCGGATCGGTCGAAGTGCCGGACGAGCTCCCGGTACCCCGGGTAGCCGACCGAGCCGAGGTGGTCGACGAGCACGCGGACCCGCACCCCGCGCTCGTGCGCGCGGACCAGGGCGTCGAGGAGCACCCGGGACGTGTCGTCGACGGCCACGATGTAGAACTCGAAGTGGACGTAGTCCTCGGCCCGGTCCACCGCCTCCGCCATGGCCCGCAGGCACTCGTGGTTGTCCGTGACGATCTCGAAGGAGTTGCCGCCGACCATGGGCAGCGCCCCGAGGCTGTAGTTCAGCGCCGCGGTGGACTCGACCCAGTCCGGCAGCTGCTCGTGGGCGTTGCCGAGGATGTGCGCGTCCGGGGTGTTCTCCCGGATGACGTCGTTCATCTTCGCCTGCATCGCCATCCGCTTCCGGGGCAGCCGGGTGGAGCCGATCACGAGGAAGAGGAGCACTCCCACGATGGGCTGCAGGAAGATCGCCAGCAGCCAGGCCAGTGCGACCGAGGGCCGGCGGTTGTGCGGGATCCAGCCCAGCGCCACGAGCCGCAGGATCCAGTCGAGCACCACCACGACGACGAGGATCGACTGTGGCACGCCGTCCAGGGGCAGCAGGTCGTAGGGGAGCAGGCGGAAGTCCACCGTGCCAGCCTATCGGCGCGGTGCGGGCGGGCGCCGTTCAGGCCGGGCGGGGCAGGACGTAGTCGATCTGCAGGCCCGGGCCCTCCCGCCGCACGAAGCCCGCCGCCACCAGCACCTGCGCGGCCGGGGCGTTGTCCTCGGGCACGCTCGCCCGCACCGCGGTGACGGAGGGGTCCGCGAACGCGACCCGCAGCAGCGCCGCGATCGCCTCCTGCGCGTATCCCCGGTTCCGGCGGCCGGCCGCCAGGGAGCCCACGACCTCCAGCTCCGCGTCGATCGGCGGGCCCACGAAGCCGGCGGTGCCCACCACCTGCCCGCTCGCCTTCTCGAGGACGGCCAGCCGTGCGTAGACGGACTCCGTGGAGAAGTAGCCGCCGGCCAGCAGGGACTCGCGGGCGAAGTCCACGTCCTCGGGCCCGGGGAACCCCGCGGCGAAGTGCTCCGCCGTCCCGCCCGCGGCCACGGCGTCGAGCTCCTCGGCGGTGAACGGGCGGAGCAGGAGCCGGTCGGTCTCCAGGACGTGTGCGGGACGCAGGGCCTCGAGGTCCTCAGTCATGCTGGTGCTGCTTTCTGCGTGCGCGGGTCGCGCGGGGAACGGTGCCGAGGTACCGAGGATACCCGCGCCGGGCGGCGCGGGTGTCCCCGGGGATCAGGCGAAGTACCTCGGCAGGGTGGCCTCGTGGGCCGCGCGGAGCTCGTCCAGGCCGATCCCGAACTCGCCCTGCACGTCCAGTGCGCGGTTCTCGGCGTCCACCACGCCGATCCGCTCGTGCGGATAGGCGCGCATGGTGCACATGTCCTTGAACCGGACCTCCTCGCTGCGGGGCACGGCCACCACGGCGCGGCCCTGCGTCTCGGAGAAGAGCATCGTGAACAGGTCCACGCCGTCGCGCTCGCACACCTCGCCCAGGCCGATGCGCGCGCCGACGCCGAAGCGCAGCGCCATCTCCGCCAGGGTCGCGGCGAGACCGCCCTCGGCGACGTCGTGGGCGGCGTCGACCATGCCGTCGCGGGACATGTTGATCAGCAGGTCGCCGAGCAGCTTCTCCTGGGCCAGGTCCACGGCCGGGGGGAGCCCGCCCAGGTGGCCGCGCAGGTTCGCCCACTCGGAGCCGTCCAGCTCGTCGCGGGTGGTGCCGAGCAGGTAGATCGCCTGACCGTCCTCGCGCCAGCCGGAGGGGGTGCGGCGGCGGACGTCGTCGAGCACGCCCAGCATCGCGACCACCGGGGTCGGGTGGATGGCGACCCCGCCGGTCTGGTTGTACAGGGAGACGTTGCCGCCGGTCACCGGCACGCCGAGCTCCTGGCAGCCGTCGGCGAGCCCGCGCACGGCCTCCGCGAACTGCCACATGGTCTCGGGGTCCTCCGGGGAGCCGAAGTTCAGGCAGTCGGAGACGGCCACGGGCCGCGCTCCGGAGGTGGCCACGTTGCGGTACGCCTCGGCGAGGGCCAGCTGCGCGCCCTGGTACGGGTCCAGGTAGGCGTAGCGGCCGTTGCAGTCGGTGGACAGGGCCACGCCGAGGCCGGTCTCCTCGTCCACGCGGACCACGCCCGCGTCGTCGGGCATGGCCATGGCGGTGTTGCCCTGCACGTAGCGGTCGTACTGGTCCGTGACCCAGTCCTTGGCGCACAGGTTGGGCGAGGCCATGAGCTCCAGCACGGCGTGCTTCAGCTCCGCGCCCGAGGGCCGGGAGGCGTCGGCGGGGGACCCGCTGAAGTGCTCGGCCTGGATCCGGTCCTGGTCCGCGGGGCGGTGGTAGGGACGCTCGTAGACGGGGCCCTCGTGGGCGACGGTGCGCGGGTCGACGTCGACGATGACCTCGCCGCCCCACTCGATCACGAGCCGGCCGGTGT
Source organism: Kocuria sediminis (assembly GCF_009735315.1). Taxonomy (NCBI): domain Bacteria; kingdom Bacillati; phylum Actinomycetota; class Actinomycetes; order Micrococcales; family Micrococcaceae; genus Kocuria; species Kocuria sediminis. The sequence goes on along the minus strand of NZ_WOGU01000015.1, from coordinate 44,008 downwards.
CGGTGACCTCGCCGATCCAGGAGTGCTCGACGTCCCACTTGGCCATGACCGCCTCGAAGTCCGCGACCCGCTCCGGGGTCACGACCGCCATCATGCGCTCCTGCGACTCGGACATCAGGATCTCGCCCGGGGTGAGGGTGGGGTCGCGCAGCAGCACCGCGGTGAGGTCCACGTGCATGCCGCCCTCGCCGTTGGAGGCCAGCTCCGAGGTGGCGCAGGAGATGCCCGCCGCGCCCAGGTCCTGGATGCCCTCCACCAGGGAGCCCTTGAACAGCTCGAGGCAGCACTCGATGAGCACCTTCTCCGCGAAGGGGTCGCCCACCTGCACGGCCGGCCGCTTGGACGGCTTGGCGTCGTCGAAGGACTCCGAGGCGAGCACCGAGGCCCCGCCGATGCCGTCGCCGCCGGTGCGGGCGCCGAAGAGGACCACCTTGTTGCCCACGCCGGAGGCGTTGGCCAGGCGGATGTCCTCGTGGCGCATCACCCCCACGGCCAGCGCGTTGACCAGCGGGTTGCCCTGGTAGACGGAGTCGAAGACGACCTCGCCGCCGATGTTGGGCAGGCCCAGCGAGTTGCCGTAGCCGCCGACGCCGGCGACGACGCCGTGCACCACGCGGGCGGTGTCCGGGTGGTCGATCGCCCCGAAGCGCAGCGGGTCCATCACGGCCACCGGGCGGGCGCCCATCGAGATGATGTCGCGCACGATCCCGCCCACGCCCGTGGCGGCGCCCTGGTAGGGCTCCACGTAGGACGGGTGGTTGTGGGACTCGATCTTGAAGGTCACGGCCCAGCCGTCCCCGAGGTCCGTGACGCCGGCGTTCTCGCCGATGCCGACCAGGAGGTCCTTCTTCATCTCCTCGGTGACCTTCTCGCCGAACTGGCGCAGGTGCACCTTGGAGGACTTGTAGGAGCAGTGCTCGGACCACATGACCGAGTACATGGCCAGCTCCGCGGCGGTGGGGCGGCGGCCGAGGATCTTCTTGATCTCCTCGAACTCGTTGTCCTTGAGGCCCAGCTCGGCCCAGGGCAGCTCGGTGTCGGGGGTGCCCGCCGCGTGCTCGACGGTGTCCAGGTTGAAGTGCTTCTCGCTCATGGAGTGTTCGGTGTCCCTTACTTGACCAGTGCCTTGAGGGCGGAGACGAACAGGCCCAGCCCGTCCGTGCCGTCGCGCATGCCGACCTCGCCGGCGGCGGAGAAGTCCGCGCCGAAGCCGGGCTCCACCGCGTGCTCGGGGTGCGGCATGAGGCCCACCACGTTGCCGCGGTCGTTGCAGATCCCGGCGATGTCCCGGCGGGAGCCGTTGGGGTTGACCCCGACGTAGCGGAAGACCACGCGGCCCTCGGCCTCGAGGGCGTCGAGGGTGCGCTCGTCCGCCACGTACTGCCCGTCCTGGTTCTTCAGCGGGACCACGATCTCCTGGCCCTGCTCGAACTCGGTCGTCCACACGGTGGCGCTGTTCTCCACGCGCAGGCGCTGGTCCCGGCACAGGAACTTGAGGTGGTCGTTCTTGATCATGGAGCCCGGCAGCAGGTGGGACTCGGTGAGGACCTGGAAGCCGTTGCAGATGCCCAGGACCGGCAGCGGGGCGGAGCCGGAGGTGCCCGCGGCGGTCGCGCCGTCGATGATCCGGCCCATCAGCGGGGCGAACCGGGCGATCGCCCCGGCCCGCAGGTAGTCCCCGTAGGAGAAGCCTCCCGGCAGGATGACGGCGTCGACGCCCTGCAGGTCCTCGTCGGCGTACCAGAGGGGAACGGGGGTGCCGCCGGCGAGCATCACGGCCCGCGCGGCGTCGCGGTCGTCCAGGGTGCCTGGGAAGGTGACGACCCCGATCCGTGCGTCCGCGAGCGCGGCGTCCGGTGCGGGGCTGGAGAGGTCCGCGATCAGCGGGGTCTCGGCCATGCTCAGTGCTCCTCGTCCAGGACGGCCACCCGCACGACGTCCTCGATCACGGGGTTGGACAGCAGCTTCTCGGCGGCCTCGCGCGCCTGGGCCAGCACGTCCTCGGTGGCCTCGCCGTCGACGGTGAGCTCGAAGCGCTTGCCCTGGCGCACACCGGCGAACCGGTCCAGCCCGATCCGCGGCAGCTCGTTGGCGATCGCCTTTCCCTGCGGGTCGAGGATCTCGGGCTTGGGCATGACGTCGACAACAATGCGGGCCATCGGGGAACTCCTGAGGGTCGTGCAGCGGGCCGGGATCCGGCGAACGGTGACCATCCTATCGTTCCGCCGCAGGCTGACCGGCCGGACCGGGGTCGACCGCGGGAAGTGTGGTATGCGGCACGCCGTCGGCACCGACCGCCGGAGCCGTACGCCCCCGGTTTGGGACTCTGGACGAAAGACGGCGTCCCGACGGGCGGAGGCCGCCGTGCGGCGTGATAGCCATGTATATGCAATGACATGTGGAACGGCCGTGGGGCAGTTCCGGACCGGCCGCCCGGCCCCGCCGGCGGCCCCGTGGGAAGAGAGAAGAAGTGGACTACCCCGGACTCCTCATCGGCGTCGCTCCGCTGTTCCTGGGACTGGCGGTGCTCTCCGTCGTGGCCTCCCGGATCGGCCGCGGAACGGATCTGGAGCCGAACAGGTACTTCGGGATCCGGACGAGGCACACCCTGAGGTCCGCAGAGCAGTGGAACGCGGGGCACCTCGCGGCCCGACCCGCGCTCCTGGCGTGCGCCGTGGTGACCGCCACGGGATACCTCACGGCGGTCGCGCTGATCGTGGCGGCGCCCGGTACGCGGCCCACGGGGGTCGTCGTCCTGGCGGTGACCCTGGTCGTGGCCGTCTTCCTGCTGATCACCGCCGCCGTCACCGCGGACCGCCGTGCCAGACGGCTCGAAACCCCCTAGGAGCACGCAGTGAACAAGTACGTCGCCCAGCCTCTGGCCCTGTGGGCCGCCGCCCTCTGCCTCGTCGCCGGCTCCGTCGCCCCGGCGGCGGCGGCCCCGGCGGAGACGCCCGGCAGCGAGCCCGCCGCAGGCGTCTCGATCCCTTCGACGCACTCGGACGAGGAGATCCTGCAGCTGCTCTTCGCCGGGGTGGGCCCCATCGCCGAGCAGCACCCGGACATCGTGGAGTCGCTCGGCTTCGCCCCCGGCCGGCCCCTGCCGCAGGAGGCCGAGCTCGCCGACTTCATCGACTCCTTCCTGCGGGCGACCCCCCGCTTCCACGAGACGGTCGCCGTCCCGCTGACCTCCGGGGACCCCCTGCTGGTGGAGAAGGCGCTCAAGACCGTCACCGCGCAGCTGGAGGAGTACGTCGCCGCGGAGGCCTCCCAGGCGCGACCCGGCCCGGTGCAGGACCCGGGGATGACCGGGCTCGGATACTGGCACACCACCACGAATGTCTACCTGGGGAGCCAGATCGCCGCCTACGCCCACATCGGGGCGGTCGCGAACGCGGCCGTGTACGCCAACGTGGGCCTGGCCACCTTCGCACTGGCCACCCTCGGGATCGTCACCTGGTACCTCATGGACGACCCGAAGGAGTTCAACGACGTCGAGCGGGGGGCCTTCGTCGCGGACATGACCGACGCACTGGCATGAGCCGGCGCGCACCGGGCGGTGCGCGGCCCGCCACCGGCCGCTCCCTCCTCGGGCTCGGCGCCCTGGCCGCCGTTCTGGCGCTCCTCGCGGTCACCATCTTCTTCGGGCAGCCCAGCAACACCCTGGCCACCCGGGACGACTCTGCGCCGCGCCGGCTGGCCACCCACTTCTTCCCCCAGGCATGGGAGTTCTTCACCAAGCCGCCCAGCGACCCGGAGGCCGTTCCCTACCGGATCACGGCCTCCGGAGCGGTCGAGTCGATGTCCGCGCTGCCCCAGGGCAGACGCGAGAACCTGTACGGATTGAGCCGGGCCCAGCGTGCGCAGGGAACCGAGTCGGGATACATCGTGCAGCAGATCGACGAGTGGGTCGAGTGCTCGGCCAGCACCACCGTTGCGTGCCTGGACGGAGCCGAGGATTTCCCCGTGAACCGGGTGGAGAACAACACCCCCGACCCCACGATGTGCGGGCGGGTCGTCATGGCGGAGACCGCCCCCGTGCCGTGGGCGTACCGCGACTACTACGACCACCAGCGGGTCTTCAACCGCGTGGCGGTGCTGGAGGTGACCTGCCGTGCATAACGTGCTGGCCGCGGTCGACAGGTCTGTGGCCTCCTTCGACCCGACGAGCCGCTTCGTCTCCGCCGGGCGCACCGTCATCGCGCTGGCCCAGCTGACCGTCCTCTGGTTCACGCCGTCGGAGAAGTACTTCGTCCCTCTGCTGGGGGAGTTCGTCGAGCCGCAGTGCCGAACCGCGGTGGACAGGATCTCGCTGTACTGCTTCGGTTGGGGGGAGGGCCACCTGGTCGAGACCGTGGTCGCCTCCCTCGTCCTGATCAGTGTGGTGGTCGGCGTCCTGCCGCGCCTGACCGCGGTCCTGCACTGGTGGGTGTCCTTGTCGATCAGCACCTCGTTCGCGCTGGTGGACGGGGGAGAGGCCGTGGCGCAGGTGGCCACGTTCTTCCTCGTGCTCATCTGTGCGGGCGACAGCAGGACCTGGCAGTGGGGGGCTCGGACGCCGCCCCGCGACCGGTCCCGCCTGACACCTGTCTCCTGGGCCGGCCACATCGGCCTCCGGGCCCAGATGGCCTATGTCTATCTGGATAGCTCCCTCTCCAAGCTGGCGGTCCCGGACTGGCAGCAGGGCAGCGCGGTGTACTACGTGCTCCGAGGAGAGTTCTTCGGCGCCGGCAACTGGCTCGGCCGAGTGGTGGCCGACCTGTCCGGCGTGCCCGTGGTGGCACTGACGCTGACCTGGGGAACCATTGCGCTCGAGGTGGCGATCGCCGTGCTCCTGCTGGTGCGGAACCGGTGGCGGGTCATCGCCCTGGTTCTCTGCGTGCTCCTGCACCTCGGCATCGTCGCCGTGGTCGGCCTGTGGTCCTTCGGCCTGATCATGATGGGGGCCGTGATCGTGTGCACGGCGGGGTGGCAGTGGACGAGGCCGCGAGGGGCTGACGCGGACGGGGCGGCGCCGCTGGTCCCGCAGCGTTCCGTGCCGGACGCCGTGGACCCGGAGCGGGAGAGGAGCCTGGCATGAAACGCTGGAACTTCGTGCGGACACCGCTGGCCGCCGTCCTCGCGGTCGGCCTCACCGCCCTCGCACCGGCCGCCGCGGCCGGGGAGCATCCCGCCGGCGGACTGCCCCCGGCCCCGGCCCTGGAGGCGCTGGAGAGGGCCGCCGAGGCGTTCCGCGAGCACACCGACGTGGCGTTCGCCGCCGCCCCCGCCGGAGAGGTCGGCGGTGCGTGCCGTGCGACGGGTCTGCAGCGCTGGTCGGCGGAGGCCACCGCGGACTGGACCGGCCTGGACCGGGCCGTGCTCGGCGCGGCGGCGGCGACCATGTTGCCGGCCTACGAGGTGATGTACGGTCTCCATCCCGCTCTCGGCTCGCCGCAGGAGCCGGTGTTGCCCGGAGCGCGGCCGGCGCCCGAGCACCAGCGGATCTGGCGGAAACTGGCCGGTTTCTGGGGGGCGGAACCGGGTGGGACCGCGCTGTTGTCCCTCGACGGGAGCATGCTGACGGATCCGGAGCGGACCTCGCGTGTCTACCGCGACGTCTTCGGCATGCGTGCGGCCGACGCCGATGCGCTCGCCGAGTACGTCGCCGCCTACGTGGACCAGGAGAGGTTCGACCACGGTGACCACCCCGCGTTCACCAATGTCACCTTCGCGCACCGCTTCTCGGACGAGATTGCGGCCGGCACAGGCCGCAGAAGCGTGGTCGCGGTCGGAGAGGGCTCTGCGGCGGCGCTGCGGGACCTCGGCCACGAGCACGCCGTGGACGTCCTGCTCGCCCACGAGTACGCGCACCTGGTGGGCTGGCGGATGGACGGCTCCGTCCGCGGCGACGTCCGCGGCGACGAACTCGCGGCGGACGCCCTGAGCGCATACTTCCTCTCCCATCCGCACGGCATGGCGTGGCAGTGGCAGAAGCTGCGCGGGCGGTTCACGGTGTACGGCGAGCTCGGGGACTGCGCGGCGGGCGCGCCGTGGCACCACGGCACTCCGGCGCAGCGCGAAGCGGCCGCGATGTGGGGCTACCGGCAGCAGGAGGCCTCGAGACCGCGGTCCCTGGTACTGGCCCCCCAGCAGGTCGTCGCCGAGTTCCTGGCGAAGCCCTGACGGGCCCGCCGCCCGGCGGCCGGGCCGGTCCGCCGGTCCGGGGTCGACCGCCCGTCCCGGACCGCCTAAAGTGGTCAGCGTGCTGATCATCGGGGTGTCCCGGTGGCCGGCGCGTGCACCGACCGGAACCGCACACCTCGGAAGGACCACGTCATGAGTCAGCCAGAACAGCAGCAGGACGTCCCCGGCGAGCAGTCGGAGATGACCCCCGTCCCGGACTGCGGGGAGCACAGCTACCGCGGCTCCGGCAAGCTCGAGGGCAAGGCCGCGATCATCACCGGCGGCGACAGCGGCATCGGCCGCGCCGCGGCGATCGCCTACGCGCGGGAGGGCGCGGACGTCCTGGTGGCCTATCTCGAGGAGGACGACGACGCCCAGGACACCGCCCGCTGGATCGAGGAGGCCGGGCGCAAGGCCGTGCTGGTGCGCGGGGACCTCTCCGACCCGGCGCACTGCCGCGGCGTCGTGGACCGGGCCGTCCAGGAGTTCGGCAAGGTCGACGTGCTGGTCTCCAACGCCGCCTTCCAGATGAGCCACGAGAGCCTCGACGAGATCAGCGACGAGGAGTGGGACTACACCTTCCGGCTCAACGTCGGGGCGATGTTCCACCTGACCAAGGCCGCGGTGCCGCACATGGCCCCCGGCTCGGCGATCATCGGCAGCTCCTCGGTGCAGTCCGACCAGCCGTCCCCGCAGCTGGCGCCCTACGCCGCGACGAAGGCCGCGATCGCGAACTTCTCCGCCGGCCTGGCGCAGATGCTGGGGGAGAAGGGCATCCGCGTGAACAGCGTGGCCCCCGGTCCGATCTGGACGCCGCTCATCCCGGCGACCATGCCCCCGGAGAAGGTCGGCGCCTTCGGCGACGACGTCCCCTTGGGGCGCGCCGGGCAGCCTGCCGAGCTGGCGCCCGTCTACGTGCTGCTGGCCTCCGACGACGGCAGCTACATCTCCGGGTCCCGGGTCGCCGTGACCGGGGGCAAGCCGATCCTGTGACGGCCCGTCCACGGCCCGTCGTGGCACCGTCCGACCTGTCACCCCGCCGGGACGGCTACGTGGAGCTGCGCTCCTACGCGGCCATCGGGGACGGCCGCACGGTCGCGATGGTGGCCCACGACGGGTCCGTGGACTGGTACCCGGTGCCCGATCTGGACTCCGCCCCCGCGTTCGCGCGGCTGCTGGACGCCGAGCACGGTGGGTGCGTGGAGCTGTCCCCGGCCGGCCCCTTCGCGACCAGCCGCGGCTACGTGCCCGGCACGAACGTGCTGCAGACCACCTACACGACCGACACCGGGGTGGTGCGGGTGACGGACTCGCTCAACGTCGGCTCCACCGGGCGGCTGCCGTGGAACGAGCTGGCCCGCACGGTGGAGGGCGTCGCCGGGGAGGTGCCCATGACGTGGCGGGTGACCCCGGGGACGATGTTCAACACGGTCTCCCCCTGGATCCAGGACACCGAGCAGGGCCCCGTGCTGCGCGTGGACGCGGTGTCGTTCGGGGTGCGCTCGGAGGCGCTGGGCGAGTGCGTGGTGGGCGGGCAGGAGATCTCCGGGCGCTTCGGCACGACCCCGGGCTCCCAGCACCTGCTCGCGGTCGTCTCGACGCACAGCGAGCCGCTGCGGCTGCCCACCCCGGCGAGCATCCGCAAGAACGTGGACCTCACCCTGGACATGTGGCGGCGCTGGACCGACCTGCTGGAGTACGACGGCCCCTACCGGGCCGACGTGGAGCGCAGCGCCCTCACGCTGAAGATGCTCAGCCACGGGCCGTCCGGCTCGATCGCCGCCGCCGCCACCACCTCGCTGCCGGAGAACCGGGCGGGCACCAAGAACTACGACTACCGCTTCGCCTGGGTGCGCGACGCCGCCTACACCCTGCACGCGCTCCTGCGCCTGGGCGAGCAGGAGGACGTGCACGCCGCGGTGTCCTGGCTGCTGCGCCTGGCCCGGGCACAGTCCCCGCAGCTGCACGTGCTCAACCGGCTCAACGGCGCGGTGCCCGGGGACGGGACGACCGTCTACGAGGCCCCGGGGTGGCAGGGCGTGGGCCCCGTGGTCTCGGGCAACGCCGCCGCCGAGCAGCTCCAGCTGGGTGTCTACGGGGACCTCTTCGACATGGTGGACCTCTACGTGGACGGCGGCAACGTGCTCGACGCGGCCACCGGGCGGATGCTCGCCGACGTGGCCGACCGGATCTGCGACCTGTGGCGCCGTCCCGACGCCGGGATGTGGGAGCTGCCCGAGCACCGCCACTACACGAGCTCGAAGATGGGCTGCTGGCACGGCCTCGACCGCGCGGTGCACCTGGCCGACGTCGGCCAGATCCCCGGCGGCGCCGACCGCTGGCGGGCGGAGCGGGACCGGATCGCCACGTGGATCGACGAGAACTGCTGGAGCGCCGCGCGCGGAGCCTACGTCTGGTACCCGGGCACGGACGAGCTCGACACCTCGGTGCTGCTGCACGCGATCAGCGGCCTGGACCGGGGTCCGCGGATGAGCTGCACCATCGACGCGCTGCGGGAGGAGCTGGGCACCGGCCCCCTGCTGCACCGCTACAGCGGGATGCAGCACGAGGAGGGCGCCTTCGTCGCCTGCTCGTTCTGGGCCGTGGCGGCGCTCGCCCACGTGGGCCGGCAGGACGAGGCCGTCGAGCTCATGGACGAGATGCTCGGCCGGGGCAACGACCTGGGCCTCTACACCGAGATGATCGACCCCGCGGACGACGCGTTCCTCGGCAACTTCCCGCAGGCCCTGAGCCACCTCGCGCTGCTGACCGCGGCCCTGACCCTGGAGGACACGGGCCGGTCCTGACCGGCGCCGCTCCCGCGACGCGGCCGGCGCCGGTCAGGGCCCGGCCGTCAGTACCGGTCGGCGGAGACGAGGCGCACGAGCTCCCCGACCCGGTCCTCGGGCAGGGAGCGGGCGACGTCCGCCTGGCTGAGCATCCCGACGAGGTCGTGCCCGTCGATCACCGGCAGGCGGCGCACCTGGTGCTCCTGCATGGTCCGCATGGCCTCCTCGACGCTGTCGTCGGCGCCGATGGTCACGGGCTTGCCCTCGGCGAGCTCCCGGGCCCGGGCCGTCCGGGCGTCCCCGCCGTCCGCGATGCAGCGCACGACGATGTCCCGGTCGGTCAGCACGCCGACCAGCCGGCCGTGCTCCCCGCAGACGGGCAGGGCGCCGACGCCCAGGTCCTTCATCTTCCGGGCGGCCGCCTCGAGGGTCTCCTGCTCGCCGATGCACTCCGCACCGGGGGTCATGATCTCGCGTGCCTTCGTCATGGCTGCTCCTCCTGCTCCAGGGACTCCTGCCCGAGCAACGCCTACTCGGTGGACTCCTGCTCGGTGGACGCGGACCGCCGGCGCGCCGGCGGTCCGTGGCACCAGGGTAGGAGCCGCGCCCGGGCTTGTCTGCCCCGGAGGGCGGAGCCGGACCGGCGGCGTGGCGCGGCCGGCGGGCTGGAAGAATGGGCCCATGACCCAGCACCCTCCGACGACCACCCCCGGACTCGACGGCCGGGACGCCGAACGACTGGCGCAGGCCCTGGAGTCCCGGGACGTGACGGTCTTCGTGGACGGCACCTCCCTGCGCCTGCCGGAGGGCGCGCGCGACGCCGTCGTCGACCTCCTGTCCCGGCTCACGCGCGGGGAGTCCGTCACCGTGAGCTCCGCCCGGCAGCCGCTGACCGGCTCCGAGGAGCTGCTGACCACGTCCCAGGCGGCGGCGCTGGCCGGGATCTCCCACACCTACCTGCGCAACCTCACCAGCGAAGGCGTGATCCCGGTGCAGTACCGCGGCAGCCACCGCCGGATCCGCCGCTCGGACATCCAGGCCTGGCTGGCCCGCCACGGCGAGGACGCCGCCGACTCCGCCGACGCCGCGGCGGAGCTGCTGACCACGTCCCAGGCGGCGGCGCTGGCCGGGATCTCCCACACCTACCTGCGCAACCTCACCAGCGAGGGCGTGATCCCGGTGCAGTACCGCGGCAGCCACCGCCGGATCCGCCGCTCCGACGTCCAGGACTGGCTGGCGGGGCGGCAGCGCCACGACGCCGGGGCCGCGCCCGCGGCGGACTGATCCCGGTTCAGCCGAAGCGGGCCACGACCCAGCCGTCGACCACCTCGACCGCGGCGGCGGTCAGGTCCTTGGCCGGGTCCGCCGGCGCGCGCCGGCCGGCCGCGAGCGCCAGGCGCGAGCCCAGGAACCGGCCGTCGGGCGCGAAGACCCAGTAGTGGTTGGGGCACTCGAAGCTCTCGGCGCGTCCGGCGGCCTCGCGGCACACGGCGGCCTGCTGGTGGGTGCAGGCGTTGCGCAGCACGTGCAGGGCGCCCTCCGCGTCACGGGCGACGATCACCGGCCCTCCGCGGGCGGCGGCGGTCACGAAGTCGAGCGGCTCCGGCACGGCGGAGGCCTCCACGATCCGCTCCCACGGTCCGGTCGAGCTCACGCGGCGGCCCCGCCGGTGGCGTGCTCCGGGTCGAGCAGGTCGATGGCCTCGGCCAGCCGGCGGCGCAGCGGCTCGGCCCGCCGGGCGAAGTCCCGCTGCCGGCGCACGTACTCGGCCTTGCCCTCCGGCGTCTCGATCCGCACGGGTTCGTAGCCCCAGCCGGAGAGGTCGTAGGGGGCGGCCTGCATGTCGGTCTCCCGCACGTCCCGGGCCAGCTCGAAGCAGTCCATGAGCAGCTCGGAGGGGATCGCGGGCACGAGCTTGTACGCCCACTTGTAGAGGTCCATGGTGGCGTGCAGGCAGCCCGGCTGCTCCAGCCGGCGCTGGGACTCCCGCGTCGGCCGCAGCTCGTTGAGCGGGACCGCCTGCGGCTGGAAGAACCGGAACGCGTCGAAGTGGGTGCAGCGGATGCGGGAGGACTCGACGACGGCGTCGGTGCCCTCGGCGCCCAGCCGCAGCTCGAGGTACTCGTGCCGGAGCTCGTTGTCCTCCGAGCGGTACGCCATCGCCCACTCGTGCAGCCCGAAGCAGCCGAGGAAGCCGGGGTTGCGCGCGTGCGCGCCCAGCACCGCGCGGGCGAAGTCGACCGCGGCGCCCCGCCGCTCCCGGAAGGCGGCGGCGTCGACCGTCACCGCCCCGTCGGCGGCGTCGAGCCCGAGCGCCGTCAGCTCGGGGCCGGTGAGCGCGCGGTAGAACTTCTCCCCGGCGCGCCCGGCCGCGTCCAGCAGGACCACGCCCGTCCCGGGGTGCCAGCGCTTGAGCTGCGCCGGCTTGAGCGTGTAGTAGGTGAACAGGAAGTCCTCGACCGGGTGCTTGGCCCCGCGGTGCCGGCGGGCCACGAACGGGTCCGCGTGGGCGGCCGCGCGCCGCTCGTGGGCGTGCGCGCGCGGCTCCCAGTCCGCCCGGGACAGGACGGCGACGGGGCGGGTCACCGGACCCGCCCCGTCGGACCGGTGGAGCGCAGCGGACCGGTCAGCGGCCGGTCCCCGCGTACACCGTGGCCTCGTCCTCGGAGTCGAGGCCGAAGGCGCTGTGCACCACGCGCACGGCCTCGTCGAGGCGGTCGGCGGCCGTGACCACCGAGATCCG